>NZ_JBEZZB010000177.1:0-19801 GCF_040638955.1 Actinoplanes sp. NPDC024001 | reverse complement strand
CGCTTCGACCGGCCCGAGACGGCGCTGGCGGTCGGCCGGTTCGTGCGGCTGCAGCTGGGGGTCGCTTCGACCGGCTCGAGACGGCGCTGGCGGTCGGCCGGTTCGTGCGGCTGCAGCTGGGGGTCGCTTCGACCGGCTCGAGACGGCGCTGGCGGTCGGCCGGTTCGTGCGGCTGCAGCTGGGGGTCGCTTCGACCGGCTCGAGACGGCGCTGGCGGTCAGCCGGTTCGTGCGGCTGCAGCTGAGGGTCGCTTCGGTCGGTCTGAGGCGACGCTGGGGGCCGGCCGGTTCGTGCGGCTGTGCCTAAGGGTTGCTTCGCCCGGTCCACGTCCGCTGGGGCGGCGGGGCTTGGCGGGCTTAAGCCCGGCGGTCGCCGGGCGGCCTTGAGTGGCTGGTGATCGCGTTTAGGTGGGGCGGTGTAGTTCGGCGGGAGGTGTAGCCCGTACCGAAAAGGGGCGAAGAGAGCGCGACTCGCGGTCGAAGAGATCGGGTGTCTGGGCCGCGATGGTGGGGGAGTCAGCCGGGTGGGGAGTCAGCCGGGCTGGGGGGCGGCGGCGGGGCTGCGCAGGCCGGAGCGCGCGACCGCGCGGACGCCGAACTGGACGTTGTCCTTGGAGATGTCGACCGTGACGGTGGTGACGTCGCCGACCGGGATGACGTGCTGCCAGTCCGGCGCGGTGGTCTCCCGCCACACCACCTCGTAACCGGCCAGGTCCGGCTCCGGGCCGGCCTGCCAGCGCAGGGTGGTCTCGTTGGTGAGCTGGGTGGTGTCGATGACGACGCCTTTCGGCGTGCCGGGCGCCTGGGAGAGGGACCAGAGGGTGGCGGCGTTCACCCGGGCCACCCGGGCGATGTAGTCGAAGTCGCAGAATTCCACCAGGTCGCCGTATTGGATGCCGTCCTCGACGCGGACGTCCTGGTGTTCGTGGGCGAAGTTCTCCCGCGGCTCGGTGAAGCGGGCCGCCGGGTAACCGCGCAGCAGGAACGAGATGTGGTCGCTGCCGCGCAGATAGCGGTCGCGGCGCCAGATGACCCGCACGTTCATGCCGGTCTGCGGATTTTCGGCGACCTCCTCGACGAAGCGGCCCAGCTGGCGGGAGGGGCCGTCGTTCTCGCCGCCGACGCTGCGCCGGGTGTTGGCCTGCGCGGCCGTCTCCGAGGTCGGCACGCCCTCGACGAACAGGCGCACGGTGCGCGGATCGGGCCGCGTGCCGTCGCCGGGGTTGCCGGTGCCGACGATGTCGTTGCTGAACATGGCCTGGATGTCGGCGTTGGCGTCCCGGTAGCGCTGGGCCATGTGGTCGGAGCCGTAGAGGCCCTGCTCCTCGCCGGCGACGGCGGCGAAGACCAGCGTGGCGGCCGGCCGGCGGGTGGCGAAGACCCGGGCCAGCTCCATGATCACGGCCACGCCGGAGGCGTCGTCGTCGGCGCCGGGCGCGTCGCTCACCGCGTCGAGCACGTCGGAGGCGCGCGAGTCGTAGTGGCCGGTGATCACGTAGATCCGCTCCGGCGAGGCGCTGCCGCGCAGCGTGGCGATCACGTTGGTGATCGTGGTGGGCACCGGGATCCGCGGTGAGACCGGCTGCACGAACGACTGCAGCTCGACGGTCATCCGGCCCTCGGAGGCGGCCGCGGACTGCTGGAGCTGCTGGTAGATCCAGTCGCGGGCGGCACCGATCCCGCGGACCGGATCGGTCTGCGAGGAGAGCGTGTGCCGGGTGCCGAACGAGGCGAGTTTCCGCACGATCGCCTCGACCCGGTCCGCGTCGATCTCGCGGAGGATCTTGCGGAGCTCGGCGTCCGGTGGGCGCTTGCGCGGGCCGGCCGCCTGCGCGGCCCGCGCAGGCGCGGCCAGGGACGCTGACGCCGCGGCGGCAGCGGTTGCGGACAGGAAGGTACGCCTTCTCGCCATGGCTGCCACTCTGGTCCACCCGGGACGAGATGTCCATGGCTATCGATGTCAGATGGTGCCAGTGAGGTAGCGCTGCACGGTCGGCGCCAGCCAGGCGATCGCGGCCTCCCGGTCCAGGCTGACGACCGGCGGCAGGCGCAGCACGAACCGGCAGAGCGCGAAACCGAGCATCTGCGAGGCGATCAGGCCGGCCCGGGTGGGCGCCTCGGCCGGGTCGGGCGCCACCTGGGCGGCGAGTGGGCCGACCTGGCCGGCGAAGAGCAGGCGCATCCGCTCGGCCGCCGCCTCCTGGGTGACCGCGGCGCGCAGCAGGGCGAGCAGCGTCTCGTCACCCTCCCAGCGGTTGATGAAGTGGCTGACCAGCCGGGTGCCCAGGCGGTCGGTGGGTTCGCCGGTCAGGTCGGGCATCCGCAGGTCGAACTCGGCGGCCGCGGCGAACAGGCGCTCCTTGTTGCCGTAATAACGCATGACCATCGACGGGTCGATGCGCGCGTCGGCGGCGATCGCCCGGATGGTGGCGCGCTCGAACCCGTCGGCGGCGAAGCGCTCCCGGGCGGCGGCCAGGATCGCGGCCCGGGTGGCGTCGGAGCGTCGTGGCGAGGTCATGCCGCCAGCCTATGCCAACAAGTGTTTGCCAACAACTGTTGACTCGATCTCGCAGTGATGCCTATCGTTGCCAACAAGCGTTGGCATTTGAAGGAGGAACCACTCATGCACACCACCGTCGCGATCATCGGAGCCGGCCCGACCGGGCTGCTTCTCGCCGGCGACCTGGCGCAGGCCGGCGTCCAGGTCACCCTCTACGAGCGCCGCACCGGCACGTCCAACCTCACCCGGGCCTTCGGCGTGCACGCCCGCACGCTGGAGTTGCTGGACGCCCGAGGGCTCGCCGACCAGCTCGTGCCCACCGGCGCCCGGGTCGAGCGGCTGCGGCTGTTCGACCGCATCCGGCTCGACCTGACCCGGCTGCCGTCCCGCTTCCCGTTCCTGTTGATCACCCCGCAATACCGGGTGGAGCAGGCCCTGGAGGAGCGGGCGGTGAAGGCCGGCGCGACGATCGTCCGGGGCGCCCGCCTCACCGGCCTGCGGCAGGACGACGCGCGGGTGACGCTCGACTTCGGTGACGACACGGCCACCGCGGACTACGTCGTCGGCACCGACGGCGTGCACAGCGTGGTCCGGTCCGCGCTCGGCCTGCCCTTCCCCGGCCAGGCGGTGCTCACCTCGATCATGCTGGCCGACGTCCGGCTGGAGCAGCCGCCCGAGGACGTGCTCGCGGTCAACACGGTCGGTGACGCGTTCGCGATGGTGGCCCCGTTCGGCGACGGGTGGTTCCGGATCTTCGCCTGGGACCGCCGCCGCCAGGTCACCGACGACACCCCGGTGACGCTCGACGAGATCCGCGAGGTCACCCGGCGGGTGCACGGCACCGACTTCGGGCTCACCGAGGCGCGCTGGCTCTCCCGGTTCCACAGCGACGAGCGGCAGGCGCCGAGCTACCGGGTGGGCCGGGTCTTCCTGGCCGGCGACGCGGCGCACGTCCACTCGCCGGCCGGCGGCCAGGGCATGAACACCGGCCTGCAGGACGCGGCGAACCTCTCCTGGAAACTCGCCGCCACCGTGCGGGGGTGGGCGCCGCAGGGGCTGCTGGACACCTACCAGGCGGAGCGGCACCCGGTCGGCAAGCTGGTGCTGCGCAGCAGCGGCATGCTGATCAGGATGGCGATGGTCCGGTCGGCGGCCGGCCGGTGGGCGCGCAACACGGTGGGTTCGGTGCTGCTCGGTCTGCCGCCGGTGGCCCGGCGGGCCACCGGCGTGATCTCCGGCGTCGGCATCGGCTACCCCGGCGCGCCGCGCGCCGCGGACCTCGCCCTGCGCGGCGGCGAGCGCCTCTACGAGGCACTTCGCGAGGGCAAGCACGTGCTGGTCACGGCGGCGACCTTCGAGGGGTACGCGGATCGCCTGCACGTGGCAGCCCCGGAGCGGGACAACGGCGAGGCGATTCTGGTCCGCCCGGACGGTTACGTGGCGTGGCGCGGTCCCGCCGCGCAGGCCGAGGCGGTGCTGCCCCGATTTCTGTCATAGGCGGTCGCTAGGGTCCTCCCGTCGCGAACTGATGATCTGCGCGATCTGACCGAGGTGATGTCGTGAGTCTGCTGTCCGATCCGCCCGCCGAGCGAGTGCAACGGCCGCCCGCCGAGGTGCGGCACGCCGACGAGCTGGCCCGGCTCCGGGCCGCCGACGACGCTCCGCGACCGCCGGGCTGGGCGCTGAGCCTGCGCGCCGCACGGGCCTTCATCGTCGGTGACGCCGAGCTGGGGATCGTCCGCAAGTTCGTCGGCGACCCGTCGCTGATCGACCGGGCGCTGGTCAGCCTCGCCACCAACCGGGGGCTGCTGCTGGTCGGTGAGCCGGGCACGGCGAAATCTCTGCTGTCCGAGTTGCTGGCGGCGGCGGTCAGCGGCGACTCGACGCTCACCATCCAGGGTGGCGCGGCCACCACCGAGGACCAGATCAAGTACTCGTGGAACTACGCCCTGCTGGTGGCCGAGGGGCCCAGCGAGCGTTCCCTGGTCCCGGCGCCGCTGCTGCGGGGCATGGCGCAGGGCCGCACCGTGCGCTTCGAGGAGATCACCCGGTGCCCGCTGGAGGTGCAGGACTGCCTGCTCTCCCCGCTCTCCGACCGGGTCATGGCGGTTCCCGAGCTGCCCGGCGACGCCGGCATGGTCTTCGCCCGGGACGGGTTCAACATCATTGCCACCGCGAACACCCGGGACCGCGGGGTCAACGACATGAGCTCGGCGCTGAAACGGCGCTTCAACTTCGAGACGGTCTTCCCGATCGCCGACTTCGACACCGAGCTGGCCCTGGTCGAGGCCGAGGCGGGCGCGCTGCTGCGCCGTTCCGGGGTCACCGCCCCACCCCGGCGCGACGTGCTGGAGGTGCTGGTCACCACGTTCCGCGAGCTGCGCAGCGGGCGGACCGCGCGGGGCGACGAGATGGAGCGGCTGTCCGCGGTGATGAGCACCGCCGAAGCGGTCTCGGTCGCGCACGCGGTCGGGATGCGCGGCTGGTTCCTGCGTGGCACCTCCGGCAGTGCCGCCGACCTGGTCTCCTGCCTCGCCGGGACGGCCGCCAAGGACAGCCCGGAAGACCTCGCCAAACTGCGCCGCTATCTGGAGCAGCAGACCTCGTGGCGCACCGGCGAGCAGTGGCGGGAGCTGCGCGACGCCCGGCGGGAACTGCCCGGCGGATGAGCCTCACCGTCATCGGGGTCCGGCACCACAGCCCGGCCTGCGCGCGCCTGGTCGCCTCGACGATCGCCGCGGTGCGGCCCGCGTGGGTGCTGGTCGAGGGGCCGGCCGAGATGAACGGCCGGATCGGCGAGCTGCTGCTCGAGCACGAGCTGCCGGTGGCCGTGTTCACCGGATATGCGGACGAGCAGCGGCGGCACGCGTCGTGGGCGCCGTTCTGCGACTACTCACCGGAGTGGGTGGCGCTGCGGGCCGGCCGGGAGGTGGGCGCCGAGCTGCGCTTCATCGACCTGCCCGCCTGGCACGAGGCGTTCGCCGAGCGCAGCAACCGCTACGCCGACGCCGAGTTGCGTTACGCCGAGGTGGTGGAGCGGCTCTGCGCGGCGTTCGGTGTGGACAACACCGACGCGCTCTGGGACCACGTCATCGAGCTGGAGCCGGCCGAGGGGGCGGCGGAGCGGCTCGCCGCCTACTTCGACCTGATCCGGGGGTCGTCCGCGGCGGGGGCGTCCGACACGGCTCGGGAGGCGTACATGGCCGGCTGGATCCGCGCGGCGTGCGCGGCCGCCGGCGACCGGCCGGTCGTCGCCGTGGTGGGTGGTTTCCACCGGCCGGCTCTGCTCCGCGCGGTGAGCGGCGACGGTCCGGCCGAGTGGCCGCAGGTGCCGCAGCCGCCGGCCGGGGCCACCGCCGGCAGTTATCTGGTGCCCTACTCGTTCCGGCGGCTGGACGCCTTCGCCGGCTACCAGTCCGGCATGCCGTCGCCGGACTACTACCAGCGGCTCTGGGAGGCCGGCCCGGTCGAGGCCGGCCGCCACCTGATCACCGCGGTCGCCGGGCGGCTGCGCCGGCGGGGACAGCCGGTCTCCACCGCCGACCTGATCGCCGCGCGCGCCGGCGCCGAGGCGCTGGCCCGGCTCCGCGGCCACCACCACCCGGCCCGGGTGGACGTGCTCGACGGCCTGGCCGCCGCCCTGGTGAACGAGGCGCTGGACGTTCCGCTGCCGTGGTCGGTGCGCGGTGAGATCGCGACGGGCCAGCACCCGGCCGTGGTCGAGATGACCGCGGCGCTCAGCGGCGAGCGGGTGGGCCGGCTGCATCCGGACACCCCGCTGCCCCGGCTGGTGCACGCGGTCACCGCCGACCTGGAGCGGCTCGGCCTCGACCGGCCCGGCGAGTTCACCGTCGACCTGCTGAAACCCGAGGACCAGGCCCGCAGCCGGGTGCTGCACCGGCTGCGGGTGCTGGCGATCCCCGGTTTCGAGCGGAGCATCGGCCCGGCCACCGGCCTCGACCCGGTGCTGGCCGAGGAGTGGACCGTCCGTGACCACGAGCACCGCCTGGTCGCCCTGATCGAGGCCGGGGGTTACGGCGCGACCCTGGAGTCGGCCGCCGCGGCCCGGCTCACCCAGCGGATCGAGGAGGCCGCCGGAGACCTCGGGCGGCTCGCCGGCGCCCTCTTCGACGCCGCGCTCGGTGGCGTCACCGAGCTGGTGGCGGACGTTCCGGCCCGGCTGGAACGGGGCGTGGCGGCCGGCACCGACCTCGGTGAACTGGGCCGGGTCCTGGCGGTCACGCTGGCCCTGTGGCGGCACGACCGGCTGCTCGCCACGGCGGGCAGCGCGACGCTCGGCACCGTGGTGGCCGCCGCGGCCCGCCGCATCCTCTGGCTCGCCGAGGGCTGGCACGGCGCCGGGGCCCCGGCCGACCCGCCCCGCATCCGGGCCGTCGTCGCGGTGCGGGACGCCTTGCTGCACGCCGCCGAGGTAGGCGTCGACCGCGCCGCCACCGCCGCTGTCGCCGGGCGGGTCGCGGCCGACCGGGCCGCGCCACCCGACCTGCGCGGCGCCTTCTACGGTCTGGCCCGCATGCTCGCGGCGTCCACCGTGGAGGCGGATCCGGCGGCGGCGGTGCGGGGCGCCTTCGCGGCCGGGACAGCGGGGGACTGGCTGTCCGGGTTGTTCGCGGTCGCCCGCGAGTCCATCGGGGACACCCTCGACCTGATCGACGACCTGGTCGGCGGGCTCGGCGCCGACGACTTCCTGGTGGCGCTGCCCGCGCTGCGGCAGGCGTTCGAGTTCTTCCCGCCGCGTGAGCGGGAGAGCATCGGCGAGCGGCTGCTCGCCCGGCGCGGGCTGACCGGCTCCGGGCGGGACCTGCTGCGGGCCTCCGTCGCCCCGCAGATCGTGGCGGCCGGGCTGGCGCTGGACGAGCGGGTCGAGGACCGCCTGGCGCGGGCCGGGCTCCTCGCGGCGGGGGACCTCGGATGATCGATCCCGGGCTGGAACGCTGGCGGCTGATCCTGGGCCGCCCAGCCGCCGGCGCCCTGGGCGAGCCCGACGGCGAGGCGGCCGAGCGGGACGCCGCACTGGACTGGCTCTACGGCCGCGACGACCAGCTGGACCGGCGCGACATCCGCCGGCGCGAGGGCGGCATCGGGCCGTCCCGGCTGAGCACCGTCGACTGGCTGGACGGGATCGTGCGGCTGTTCCCCAAGGAGACCGTGGAGCGGCTCCAGCGCGACGCCGTCGAACGCTACGAGATCAACGACATCGTGACCGACCCCGCCGTGCTCGAACGGGTCGAGCCGAACCCGGCCCTGCTGCGCGCCGTCCTGCGGACCAAACACCTGATGGACCCCGAGGTGCTGCGGCTGGCCCGGCGCATCGTCGAGGCGGTGGTCCGGGACCTGACGGCCCGGCTCGCCACCGAGGTCCGGCACAGTTTCGCCGGGGCACGGGCCCGCCGTGCCAGCCGGTTCAAGCAGGCCCGCGACTTCGACGCCGGGCGGACGATCCGGGCCAACCTGCGCCACTACCAGCCGGAGGAGAAGCGAATCCATGTCGAGACGCCGTACTTCCTGTCCCGGTCGCGCCGGCACCTCGCACCCTGGCAGGTGATCCTGCTGGTCGACCAGTCCGGGTCGATGCTGCCCTCGGTGATCCATTCGGCGGTCACCGCCGCCTGCCTGTGGGGGCTGCCCGGGGTACGGACGCACCTGGTCGCGTTCGACACCGAGGTCGTCGACCTCACCGCGGACGTCAGCGACCCGGTCGAGCTGCTGATGAAGACCCAGCTCGGCGGCGGCACCGACATCGCCCGCGCGGTGCGGTTCGCGGCGCAGCTCATCGAGCAGCCGCGCCGCACCATCGTGGCGATCGTCAGTGACTTCTTCGAGGGCGGTTCCGAGGCGGACCTGGTGCGGGCGGTGCGCGGGCTGGTCGAGCAGGACACCATCGTGCTCGGGCTGGCGGCGCTCGACGAGCAGGCCGACCCGGCGTACGACCGGAAGTGCGCCCAGCGACTCGCCGACGTGGGCGCCACGATGGGCGCGATGACCCCGGGCGAGCTGGCCGCCTTCGTCGCGGAGCGGGTGGGCCGGTGACCGCCGAGACGATGCCGGTCCGGGCCGACCTGCTCGCCCTGGACGCCGAGGCGCTGGCCGTGCTCACCAACCGGGGCCTGGTCAAACGCGCCGGCCGCGAGGCCGGCCGGGAGCCGCCGGAGATCTCGCCGGGTCCGGAGTCGACCGTGGTCGCCGTGTTCAGCGACGGCGTCCGCGCTGAACTGCCGGTGGGTGGCCTGGAACTGGGGCGCTGCACCTGCGGTGCGGTCACTGTCTGCCGCCACCTGATCGGCCTGGTCTTCGCCTATCAGGCCGTCGCCGCTCCGGGGAGCGCCAAAGCCGGCCAGGCGGAAGCCGATGGCGGTCTGGTGAGTACCGGAACTGGCCGGGCGGGGGCCGATGGCGGGCCGGTGAGTGCCGGAACAGGTCAGGCGGAGGCCGATGGCGGGCCGGTGAGTGCCGGAACAGGCCAGGCGGAGGCCGATGGCGGGCCGGTGAGTGCCGGAGCTGGCCAGGTGGGAGCCGGTGTCGGTCCGGTGAATGGCGAGGCTGGCCAGGCAGGGGCCGGTATCGGCCCGGCGAGCGCCGACGTCGTTCCGGAAGCCCTCGCACCGAGGACAGCGGCGGCCGCGGCGGAGGTTGACGCAGCCGCTTCGAAGGCCGGGGCGACATGGTCGCCGGGTGGGTTCACCGACGAGGATCTGGTCGCCCGGATCGGGGCACGCCTGGTCGCGTCCGCCCGCCGCACCCTGCGGACCGGCTTCACCGCCCGGATTCGGCGGGGCGCGACCCCGGTCGTCGAGCTTGCCTCGGCCACCGTGCGTTTCCTGGTGCCGCATGCACTCGGTTTCGTGCACACCGACGCCCGCGCCGGGGTGCGCGACGATGTGATCGCTCTCGCCGTGTGGGCGTTCCGGGCCGCCGACGCCGAGCAGCCCGATGCCGCGGAGTGTGTGGTCGACGTGGGCGGCGGCCCGTCCGGCGCGGCGTCCGGCGGCAGTGGCCTGGAAGCGGTTGTGGAGTTCGCCGCCGAGGTGCTGCGGGCGGGCGTCGTGCACGCCGGCGACGGCCTGTCCGCCGCGGCCGCCGGCCACCTCGTCCGGCTGGAACGAGCCGGCCTGCGCTGGCCGCTCGACGCGACGGCCGAGTTGGCCGGTCAACTCGCCGCCTACCGCCGGCGCAGCGCCCGGTATGCACCGGAGACCACCGCCGACCTGATCGCGGAGCTGTTCGCACGGCATCGGGCGGTGCTGGCCGGCGGCAGCGCCGGGGTGCGGGCGCGGGTGCTCGGTTCGGAAGAGGCCGCCCAGACCCCGCTGCGCCGGGTCCGCCTCGACGGGCTCGGCGCCCGGGTCACCGCGGTCGACGACGAGCGGCGGGTGGAGATCTTCCACGCGCACCCGGCCTCCGGGGTGGTCCTGGTCTCGCACCGCGAGTGGACCGCCGAGGACGACGGTCCCGCGCTGAGCCGCCGCCGGTTCGGCGGGGCGACGGTCGGCGCACTGGCTGCCGGTGTCGTGATCACCGAGTCGGCGATCCGGAGCGCGAGCAGGGCGGTCCGGGTGACCACGGGCCGGGTCGCCCGCTCCACGGTGACCGTTTCCAGCGGTGCCTGGGCGGACCTGCCGCCGAGCCTGCTGGTGACGGATTTCGCCCGGGCCGCGGACGAGTGGGAGGCGCTGCCGCCCCGGCCGGTGCGGGCCCGGGTGCGGGCCGAACTGGTGCGGGTCCTGGCGGTAGCCGAGGTCTGCGGGATGCGTTACACGACGGGCGACCAGCGGCTGACCGTGGAGATCCGCGACAGCGCGGGCACCCCGGCGTTCGTGGTGGCCACCCACGCCAGCGTGGCCCCGGGCCGGCTGGACGCGGTCGCCGCAGCTTTCTCCGGGCGCCACGGCACCCCGCGCTTCGTGGCCGGCAGCGTGCACCGCAGCGGCGGGGGCCTGGTCATCGACCCGTACGCGATCGCCGCCGACGGCCCACCGATCGTCCCGGATCTCGCCAACCCCGATCCAGCCGGCATCGGCCTCACCCCGCAGGAGGCCCGGCTCGCGCCAATCTCCGCCTCCGACCCGACCGGCCTCGCGCCGCAGGCAGGATGCACGCCGGCCTCTATGTCGGATCCGGCCGGCCTCGCGCCGCAGGATCGGCTCGGGGCGGGCTCAGCCTCTGGTTCGGCCGGTGTCGCGTCGCAGGATCGGCAAGGTCCGGGCTCCGCGTCTGGTTCAGCCGGCCTCGCGCCGCAGGATCGGCTCGGGGCGGGCTCCGCGTCCGAGCCGGCCGGCGTCGGCGCTGGGATCGCGCCGCAGGCGGGGCGCGGGCCCCGGCCCGGGATCGCGGCGGATCCGCTGGGCGGGGCGATCGCGGAGGCGCAGGCGGTGCTCGCCGAGATGGCTCACACCGGGCTGGCTCACCTCCCCGCCTCGGCCACCGGCCGGCTGCGCGGCGCCCGTGACGGGCTGGCCCGGGTCGGGCTGCGCCGGGTGGCCGCTGCGCTGGACGTGCTGGCCGGCCACCTCGGGCCGGACCCGGGCGGGGCCGCCACCGAGGCGTGGGTGGACGCCTACCTGCGGGTGAGCACAGCCCAGGAGCTGCTGTGACCTCAGGAACTGACCGCGGCGTCCACCCCGGTCTCGCGGCGGCCCAGGAAGACCGGGTCGCGGCCGGAGACCACGTCGAGGGCGGCTTTCAGAGCGGCGCCGTGTTCGCGGACCTCGCCGCGCAGCCATTGCGGGCGGTAGACGCGGACGCTCTCGTCGCCGACGCCGTTGGTCTCGATGCCGACCTCCCGGCAGAGCGCCACGGCCCGGGGCAGGTGGAAGTCCTGGGTCACCACGATCGCCCGGTTCACCCCGAAGATCCGGTGGGCGCGGACGCACGAGTCGTAGGTGTCGAACCCGGCATGGTCGAGCACCACCCGGTTGGTGGGGACGCCGTGGGTGGCCAGCCAGACCATCATCGCGCCCGGTTCGTCATAGTTCCAGTCGGCGTGGTCGCCGGAGACCAGGATCGCCTTCACCTTGCCGGCCTGGTAGAGCCGCCGGGCGATCTCGAGCCGCGCCTCCAGGAACGCCGACGGGCGGCCACCCGCGTCCACCTGGGCGCCGAGGACCAGTGCGACCGGGGCGGCGGGCACCGACTCCAGGTTGTGGATGTGGCCGTCCGCAGCCTGCCGCACCCACCGGTCCGCTCCAGCCACGGCGAGGACGGCCAGGGTGGCACTCAGCACGCCCACCGTCATCAACCGGTGGAACACGACGCGGAGGAAGGGAAGCTTCAGCACCGGCCCGAGGATGGCAGATTCGGTCAATGCGGCACCATGGCCGTCATGCTCGAGAGGGATCCTCTGATTCGCTGGGCGCTGGCCGCCCGGGACGCCGAGGTCTGGCGCCGCCCGGACGCGATGGTCGTGGTCTGCCCGGACCTGTCGCACTGGGACCGGCTGGTGATGAGCGGTGACCCCGGTGCGCTGGCCGCCCTGTTGCGGGAGGTGATGCCGCAGGTGGGTGGCGACTTTCGGCCGTTCGGCTCGGAGGAGCTGGTCACCGCGGTGGTCGAGCGGTCCCCGGAGCTGGAGGTCAGCGCCCGCTTCGCGTGGATGGAGACGACCGAGCCGGTCGGCTCGAAAGCGCCGGACGGGCCGGCGCCGAGCTGGCTGCCGGAGTCCGCGTGGCCCGAGGTGAGCGCGCTGATCGAGGAATCATTTCCGGACTCGTACGCGAAACCCGGCGGGACCGACGTGAAACGCTGGGCGGGCATCCGGGACGACGACGGGCGGCTGCTGGCGGTGGCCGCGGAGGCCTGGTCCACCGACGAGATCGGCTTCCTGGCCGGGGTGACGACCCGGGCCGACGCCCGCGGGCGCGGTCTCGCGGCACGGCTGTGCGCGTTCGCGGCCGACGAGCAGCTGGTGGGCCGCGAACGCGTGGCGCTGCTCGCCGACTACTGGAACACCGCGGCGATCGCCACCTACCGGAAGCTGGGCTTCGCCATCCGGCCGGTGGCGGCCGCCCGCCGGTCCGGGTGAATCGGTTGGCCGCGGCTCGCCCGGTGACCGGAGCGAGCGGTCCCGCCGGTGGCGGCGCGGCCGGCGGCTGGTGAAGCGCGGTCAGTCCGCCCGGGCCAGCTGGGTGAAGCGCGGTCAGTCCGCCCGGGCGGGCCGGGTGAAGCGCCGTCAGTCCGCTCGGCGAGCCGTGTAGATCAGGTACTCCCAGTCCATCGCGCCGCCGCCCACATCGAACCGGCGGCCCAGCTCGACCAGCTCCCGGTCCAGCGCCTCCACGCGCTCCGGATCCTCCGCGATGTTCTGGTAAACCGCGATCGTCGGCCCGTACCGGCTCTTGAAGTAATCCCGGAACTCCTCCGGCCGGTCGAACAGATCGACCCGCAGCTTGCGGCGTTCCACGCCGGCGCCCTCGACGCCGGAACCGAAGAGACCGGCCAGGTGTGCCGGGTCGCCCCAGCGCGGCGGAGGCTGAGCGCCGGGCGGCGGCGGTGCCGCGTACGGCTTCATCGTGGCGAACATCTGCCCGATGAACCCCTCCGGCGTCCAGTTGATCAGCGCGATGGTGCCGCCGGGCCGGCATACCCGCAGCAGCTCACCGGCGGCGGCCTCGTGGTGCGGGGCGAACATCACGCCGATGCACGAGATCACCGTGTCGAACTCGGCGGTGTCGAACGGCAGCTCCTCGGCGTCCGCCTCGCGCCAGGCCAGTTTGGCGTCCTGCGCGGCGGCCAGCCGTTCGCCGACGGCCAGCAGTTCCGGGGTGAGGTCACTGGCCGTGACGGTTGCGCCGGCCAGGGCGGCCGGGATGGCGGCGTTGCCGGTGCCGGCGCCGACGTCGAGAACGGTCCGCCCGGGTCCGATTCCGGCCGCTTCGACGAGGACCGGCCCGAGTGGGGCGACGATCTCGGCGGCCAGTGCCGGGTAGTCACCCGACGCCCACATCGCACGGTGCTTCGCTTTCACAGGGTTCGTCATGCCTTCGACGCTAGGAATCCGCACCCGGCCGGCCTAGTACACGATGTGTACCGCGACTGTCCGCAATCGGACGTCGCGCCTCGATCGTGCCGGGCTTATCGTCGCTGCATGGGCGCGTCTTACGGGCAGTTCTGCCCGGTCGCGAAGGCGATGGAGCTGCTGGACGAACGCTGGACCGTGCTGGTGATCCGGGAGTTGCTCTCCGGCAGCCGGCGCTTCAACGATCTGCGGCGCGGCCTGCCGCGGATGTCGCCGACACTGCTCTCCCGCCGCCTCCACCAGCTCGCCGCGGCCGGCCTGATCGAGCGGCAGCAGTTCGGCGCCGAGGTGGAATACACGCTGACTCCCGCCGGCAAGGAGCTGGAGCCGATCGTGCGCGCGCTCGGTGTCTGGGGCACCCGCTGGATCCCCGAGCTGGGCGATCGTGATCTCGACCCGAAACTGCTGCTCTGGGACATGCGCCGGGAGATCGACCTGGGCGCGGTGCCGCGGCGGCGCACGGTGCTGCAGTTCAGCTTCCCGGCCGCGCCGCCGAAACTGCGCGACTGGTGGCTGGTGATCCGCCCGGACGAGGTGGATCTCTGCGACGTCGATCCCGGTCATGAGGTGGACGTGCGGGTGACGGCCGAGCTGCGCTGCCTCACCGACGTCTGGCTGGGCAACCGCACCTGGGACGCCGCGTTGCGCTCCGGCGGCCTCAGCTTCGCCGGCCCCGAGGGCCTGCGCCGGGCGTTGCCCGGCTGGTTCCGGCAGTCCGCTTTCGCCGGCACGCCCCGGCCTTGACAACCCCGGCATCGTACGGGCTACGCAAGGTCCCGTGGCTAAGCGCGATCGCGCTGCCCACTCGAGGCCCCAGCGCGACCGCCGGGAAAGGGTGCCACGACAGGCCGTGGTGATTTCGAGTGCGCACCGCACCCGAAATCACCACCCAGGCCTGCCTCAGCTGATCCGGAACTTGGCGGAGTGCAGCGACGACGGGCGCGAGTCGGGCCCGACGAGCAGCTCGAAGTCACCCGGCTCGACGACCCGGTGGCCCTCGGCGTCGACCAGCGTGCAGACGCTCGCCGGCACCTCCAGGTCCACCGTCACGCTCTCGCCCGGCGGCACGCTCACCTGCCGGTACGCCTTCAGCTCCCGCGACGCCCAGGTCACGCTGGTGACCAGGTCGCTCACATACACCTGCACCGTCTCCAGCGCGGGCCGCTTGCCGGTGTTGGTGAGCCGCACCGTCGCCCGGACCACGCCGTCGGCCGGTACGTCCGGCTCGCCGATGGTCAGCCCGTCGTACACGATCGTGGTGTAGCTGAGTCCCTCGCCGAAGGCGAACAGCGGGTCCTGGGTGAGGTCGGCGTACCGGCTGCCGTGCTGGCCGCGCAGCTGGTTGTAGTAGATCGGCTGCTGCCCGGCGTGCCGGGCGGCGGAGATCGGCATCCGGCCGGTCGGCTCGATCCGGCCCAGCAGCAGCTCCGCGATGGCCTGGCCGCCGCGCATGCCCGGGTTGAACGCCTGGATGATCGCGGACGCCTCGAGTGCCGACGGCGGCAGCACGTGCGGTTTCGAGTCGATCAGCACGACGATCATCGGGGTGCCGGTGGCGGCGACCGCGTCGAGCAGGGCGATCTGCCCGCCCTGCAGTTCCAGGGTCGCGGTGGACTTGCCCTCGCCGGTCAGGTTGACCGTGTCACCGACCACCACGATCGCGTAGTCGGCCTGCTCGGCGGCGGCCGTGGCGGCGGTGAGCCGCAGCGGCTCGGCCGGGACGGGCTGCGCGATCGGCGGCCGCGGCTGACCGTCCGGGAACGTCTCGCCGTCCGGGTCCGGCACCAGCCGGACGATCTCCGCGCCCGGCTCGTGGACGACCTCCCAGTCGTCCGGGACGGCGGCCAGCAGCCCGTCCAGCACGGTGGAGGTCAGCTCCCGCGGGTGGCCGTCGGGCATCCAGTCGACCTGGCCGGAGTTGCCGGCCCAGTCGCCCAGCTGCGCCGAGACGTCGTGGGCGTTCGGGCCGAGGACGGCGATCCGCCGGGGCCGGCCGGTGGCGAGCGGCAGGACGCCGTCGTTGCGCAGCAGGACCAGGGAGCGGCGGGCCACCTCGAGGTTGAGCTCGGTGTGCTCGGGTGCGCCGATCACCGCCCGCTGCCGCTCGGCGTCCGGGGTGCGCGGGTTCTCGAACAGGCCCAGCTCGAACTTCAGGCGCAGGATCCGGCGTACGGCGGCGTCGATGTCGCTCTCGGTCAGCAGGCCGCGCCGGACTGCCTCCTGAGCGCCTTCGAAGAAGGCCGGGGTGACCATGACCACATCGTTGCCGGCCTTGACCGCCCGGGCCGCGGCCTCGGCGTAGTCGGCGCAGACCTTCTGCTCCCAGACCATCCGGCCGACGTTGTCCCAGTCGGTGACGAGCGTGCCGGTGAAGCCCCACTCGTCCTTGAGCACGTCGTTGAGCAGCCACTTGTTGGCGGTGATCGGCACGCCGTCCATCGACTGGTAGCCCAGCATGAAGACCGCGCAGCCCTCCTGGGCGGCCCGCTCGAACGGCGGCAGGAACCAGGAGCGCAGCTTGCGGCGGCTGATGTCGGCCTCGCTGGCGTCCCGGCCGCCCTGTGTCTCGGAGTAACCGGCGAAGTGCTTGGCGGTGGCCAGGATCGCGGTCGGGTCGGTGAGCCCGCCGCCCTGGTATCCGCGGATCATCGCGGCGCCGAGCTCACCGATCAGGAACGGGTCCTCGCCGAAAGTCTCGTCGACCCGGCCCCAGCGCAGGTCCCGGCCGATGCACAGGACCGGCGAGAAGGTCCAGTGGATGCCGGTGGCCGCGGCCTCGATCGCGGTGACCCGGGCGACCCGCTCGACCAGCTCGGGATCCCAGGTGGCGGCCATCGCCAGCTGGGTCGGGAAGACGGTGGCGCCGGGCCAGAAGCCGTGGCCGTGGATGCAGTCCTCCGCGGTGATCAGCGGGATCCGCAGGCGGGTCCGGGCGACCAGCTCAGCGGCCTCGACCAGCTTGGCCGGGGAGGTGTGCAGGATCGAGCCGGCCAGTTTCTCCAGGACGATCTCCGACACGTCCTGGCGGGCGTCGAGCTGGAGCATCTGCCCGACCTTCTCGGGCAGCGTCATGCGGCCCAACAGATCCTCCACCCGCTCCGGAACGGGGAGCGAAGAATCCTGATAGGGGAAGTCTGCGGGCATGCGTGCCTCCGGTCTGACGAACACGAACGGTAGGGAGTCTTCCAGTCCGGAACCGGTTCCGGCACCCCGCCCCGGTTCCGGAACTTTCCGATCTTTGTTCACTCTTTCGGGGAGGCGGATTCCCCATGATGCCGGTATGGTCCTCACTGGACCGCACGCATCGAGGTTGAATAATAACCTTGAGTAACCGTGAGGGGGATCATGGGTTCGACCGACCGGGTCCTGAAGAGGACCGGCGAAGCGATCGAACACATCTCCGGCATCTGTTTCAAGACCGGCCCGCCGCGGCGGATCGGCGCCGAACTGGAATGGACCACGCACCGCGCCGACGACCCGGCCGCCCATCTGCGGCCTGATCAACTGGCTACCGCGCTGGGCGAGCACGCACCGGTCTCGCTCGGCAACCCGCATCCGGTGCCCCTGCCCGCAGGCGGCACGGTCACCGTCGAACCGGGCGGCCAGGTCGAGATCTCCTCGGCCCCGGCGGACTCGCTGCCCGCCCTGCACGCCGCTGTCACCGCCGACCACGCCGCCCTCGCCGAACTGCTGGCCCGCTCCGGGATCGTTCTGGGGGACCGCGGCCTCGACCCGTACCGGGCGCCACGGCGAATTCTCGACACCCCGCGTTACGCCGCGATGGAACGCGCCTTCGACAGCGCCGGGCGCACCATGATGGGCGGCACCGCCGGGCTGCAGGTCTGTCTCGACGGGGCCACGCCGTACCGATGGGCCGCCCTGCACGACTGGGGCCCGGCGCTGATCGCGCTCTTCGCCAACTCGCGTTTCCAGGCCGGCCGTGACACCGGGTGGGCGTCCGCCCGGATGGCCGCCTGGTACGGCATCGACCCGCGCCGGACCGCTCCGGTGCCGCTCACCGGTGATCCCGCCGCCGCCTGGGCCCGGTACGCGCTGGATGCCCCGCTGCTCTGCGTGCGCCGCGACGGCGACCGCTGGGACGTCCCGCCCGGCACCACCTTCACCGACTGGATCGAGGCCGGCGGCATCGAGCACCGCTGGAGCGGTCCCAGCCGGTTCGGCGGCCGCCGGATCGGGGCCCGGCCGCGGGGCCGCCCGCGCGTCACCGAACCGGTCGCGCGGCCGCCGACCGTGGCCGACCTCGACTACCACCTGGGCACGCTCTTCCCGCCGGTCCGGCCGCGCGGCTACCTCGAGGTCCGCTACCTGGACACCCAGCCGGGCCAGGAGTGGATCGCCCCGGTCGCGATGCTCGCCGCCCTGCTCGCCGGCGACGCCGTCACCGACCGGGCCCGTGACCTCGCCGCGCCCTCGGCCGGCCGGTGGCGCAGCGCCGCACGTCTCGGCCTGGCCGACCACGAGGTCCGGGTCAGCGCCGCCGGCCTCGCCGAACTGGCATGCCGCCACCTCGATCGCACCGGCCTGCCACCGGACGTCCGCGACACCGTCGCCGACGTCGTCTCCCGGCGCCTGCACGCCGCCGTCTCCGGACGGCTGATGAAGACCGCCTGATGAGGAAAGGGACCTCCCGAATGACCCAGGATTTGCGGCTCACCATCGCCGCCGAACTGGAGCGCACCCGGGCCCGGACGGCGCTGCTCACCGACGCCGTCGACGACACCGACCTGATCCGCCAGCACTCGCCGCTGATGTCCCCGCTGGTGTGGGACCTGGCACACGTCGGCAACCAGGAGGAACTCTGGCTGGTCCGGGACGTGGGCGGCCGCGACCCGGTGCGCCAGGACATCGACGAGCTGTACGACGCCTTCAAGCACGCCCGCCGGGACCGCCCGGCCCTGCCGCTGCTGGATCCCGCCCAGGCCCGCGCCTACGTCGCGCAGGTCCGGGACAAGGCCCTCGACGTGCTCGACCGGGTGCGTTTCGACGACGACCGCCGGCTGGTCGACGGCGGCTTCGCGTTCGGCATGATCGTCCAGCACGAGCAGCAGCACGACGAGACCATGCTCGCCACCCACCAGCTGCGGGCCGGATCGCCGGTGCTGACCGCGCCGCCACCACCGGCGCCGGTGGCCCCGGTTGGCGGGGAGGTGTTCGTGCCCGGCGGCCGGTTCGTCATGGGCACCGACACCGACCCGTGGGCGCTGGACAACGAGCGGCCGGCGTACCCGGTCGACGTGCCCGCGTTCTTCATCGACGCGGCGCCGGTCACCAACGGCGAGTACCTCGCCTTCATCGACGCCGGCGGCTACCAGGACCCGCGCTGGTGGAGCCCGCGCGGCTGGGAGCACCGCAACGCGGCCGGTCTGGAAGCCCCGCTGCACTGGATCCGTGACGGCGGCGGCTGGCTGCGCAACGCCTTCGGCCGGGTCGAACCGGTGCGGCCCGCCGAGCCGGTCGTGCACGTCTGCTGGTTCGAGGCGGAGGCGTACGCGGCGTGGGCCGGCAAACGGCTGCCCACCGAGGCCGAGTGGGAGAAGGCGGCCCGCTGGGATCCGGCGACCGGCCGGTCCCGCCGTTTCCCGTGGGGCGACGAGACGCCCGGCCCTGAGCACGCCAACCTGGGCCAGCGGCATCTGACCCCGGCCCCGGTCGGCGCCTACCCGGCCGGTGCGTCACCGCTCGGCGTGCACCAGCTGATCGGCGACGTCTGGGAGTGGGTGTCGTCCGGGTTCGAGGCCTACCCGGGGTTCGCCGCGTTCCCCTACCGCGAGTACTCCGAGGTCTTCTTCGGCGGCGACTACCGGGTGCTGCGCGGCGGCTCGTTCGGCACCGACCGGGCCGCCTGCCGGGGCACCTTCCGCAACTGGGACCACCCGGTCCGGCGGCAGATCTTCAGCGGCTTCCGCTGCGCCCGGGACGCAGTGAACCATTTCCCACCTGGCACCGAGCCTCAACGGTCCAGGCCGTCGACCAGCGCCATGTCGCGTCGGCCCCGCCACGGTGAAAACGGTTCATGATGTGCCGTCACCTCGGTTACCTCGGTCCGCCCGTACCCCTGTCTGATCTGCTGCTGGACCCGCCGCACGCGCTGGTGAAACAGGCGTGGGCGCCGCGCGACATGCGCGGCGGCGGCACGATCAACGCCGACGGCTTCGGCGTCGGCTGGTTCACGCCCGGCGCCTCGGCGCCGGTGCGCGTGCGCAGCGCGATGCCGATCTGGACCGACGCGTCGCTGCCGGCGCTCGCCGC
>NZ_JBEZZB010000176.1:0-20325 GCF_040638955.1 Actinoplanes sp. NPDC024001 | reverse complement strand
CGCCACACGCCCGGCCGGATCGGGCGAGGCGTTTGTGGTTTGAAGAACGGGCGGTGGTTCCGCCGGGCGCGGGCGGGGGGGCGTGGCGTGGCTGCCGCATCGCTGGCAGCCACGGGGCGCGACGGCTCGGCGGGGAGGTGCAGCTCGTACCCCTCCCCGGTTTTCAGCGAGGGCGCTGCTGGCGGAACGCGCCCTTGCTGGGCCGCATGTTCTTGGGGATCGCGCCCTTCGGCATCTGCGGGCGGGCCATCAGGGCGCCGAGGCGCTTGTCGAGCGCGTTGACGTCCTTGCCGGTGAGGTTGCGGGGCAGGCGCAGCATCGTCGAGCGCAGCTTGCGCACCGGCAGCTGGCCCTCCTCGGTGCCGATCACGTAGTCGTAGAGCGGCGCGTTGCCGATCACCTTGACCAGGCGGCGCTTCTCCTGGCCGAGCAGGGCCTTGACCCGCTGCGGGTCACCCTCGGCGAGCAGGATGACGCCGGGACGGCCGATCACCACGTGCACCATGTCGAACTGCGTGGTCGAGCTGGCCGCGGGACGCACCCGCCAGTCACCGCGCATGTTCTCCATCAGCGAGGCGGCGGCGCCGGGCTGGCCCTCCGCCACGTTCATCATCGCGGCGTTGGAGCGCAGGTTGAGCACGATCAGCACGGCCAGCAGCGTGAACAGGATGCCGACCGGGATCCAGAGCAGCCCCCAGCCCAGGAGCACGACGAGCACGGTGAGCGCCACCGGGATCGCCACCGCCGCGATGACCAGCGGAACGAACCACTTGTCCTGCTTCGCCGTGAACGCGAACACCTGGCCGATCTGCTTCAGCCGCTCGCGGAACGACACCTTCTCCTGGGGTTTTGCCATAGCCGCAAAGTGTAGTGGGGCTCAGGTACCTTACGGCGTCCCGGGCACCTCAGAGGTCTGAGGTAAGGAGGGGCGGGGCCGCGGAATGAGGCGGTGTCCCCATGCCCGGATGCCGCCTTCGCGCGAAGAGTCATCGGTGCAACCACCGAACGATTCGCGAGGAGCACCGAGATGAGCCCGTTCACCAGCCCCGAGTTCCAGCTCGACCTGATCCACTCGCGCTCCGACGAGCTGATCCGCCAGGCGGACCGGGACCGGCGTGCGCTCGAGGCCACCGAAGGGCGCGCGCGCCGCACCGGACGGTGGCCACGAGTACGCCGGTCGGCCCGGCAGGCCCGGCAGTCTCTCGCATCGTGACCGCGGCGGTCGGGCCGAAAATTCTGTCGTACCCGCATGGCATGCTCGATCTCATGACGGTGAGCGTCCACAGCCCGGTTCTGGTCGGCCGCGAGGCCGACCTGGCCGCGCTGCACGAGGCGCTGAAAAGGGTGCGTGGCGCCGAGCCGACGGCCCTGCTGCTCGGCGGTGAGGCCGGGGTCGGCAAGACCCGGCTCGTCGAGGAGTTCTGCCGGTCGCTGGCCGGTGAGCCGGTTCGCGTGCTCACCGGCCAGTGCCTGGAGCTCGGTGAGGAGGGCCTGCCCTTCGCGCCGTTCGCGGCCGCGCTGCGCGAGCTGGTCCGGCGCGAGGGCCGGGTCGCCTTCGAGGGGCGCGAGTCCGAGTTCGCCCGGCTGCTGCCCGAGCTGGGCCCACCGCAGGAGTTGGGCGAGGCCCGCCGCGGGCACCTGTTCGAGCTGGTCGGGTCGCTGTTCGCCCGCCTCGCCGAGGATCGCCCGCTGGTCCTGGTGATCGAGGATCTGCACTGGGCCGACCGGTCGACGCGTGACCTGATCGCCTTCCTGATGCGCTCCGCCCGGGTGCCGCGCCTGCTGCTGCTCGCCACCTTCCGCACCGACGAGCTGCATCGCGGCCATCCGCTGCGGCCGTTCCTGGCCGAGCTGGAGCGGGTGCGCGGCGTGCACCGGCACGAGGTCGACCGGCTCGACCGCGACGGCACCGCCGAGTTGCTCGGCCACCTGCTCGGCGCCGAGCCCGACGCGCCCACCGTCGACACGGTCAGCGAGCGGGCGCAGGGCATCCCGTTCTTCATCGAGCAGTTCGCCAGCACCGGCGACCCGCGCTGCGGCGACATCCCGGAGACGCTGCGCGACCTGCTGCTCTCCCGGGTCGACCTGCTGCCCGAGGCGGCACAGCGGGTGCTGCGGGTGGCCGCGGTCGGCGGCACCAAGTTCGGGCACGACCTGCTCGCCCGGGTCGCCGGGGTGGACGACGCGACCCTCGAGTCCGCGCTGCGCGCCACGGTCGCCGCCCAGATGATCGTCTTCGACCCCGACGGGGGTTACGAGTTCCGTCACGCGCTGGTCCGTGAGGCCGTGCACGACGACCTGCTGCCCGGCGAGCACGCCCGGCTGCACGCCCGGTTCGCCGAGGCGATCGAGGCCGAGCCGCAGCTGGTCGACGCCGACCGGGCGCCGGCCGAGATCGCCCACCACTGGCACGCCGCCCACGATCACCCCCGCGCGCTGGTCGCCGCGCGCCGCGCCGCCGACGACGCCGGCTGCCGCTATGCCTATGCCGAGCAGGCCCGCCTGCTCGACCGGGTGCTCGAGCTGTGGGAGCAGGTGCCCGACGCCGCCGATCTGCTCGGCACCAGCCACCTCGACCTGCTGGAGGAGGCGGCACTCGTCGCGATCGACTCCGGCGATCACATGCGGGCGCTGAGCCTGACCCGCGCCGCGCTCGGCGACCTCGACTGCGACGCCGAGCCGCTGCGGGCCGCCCGGCTGCTGGTCCGCCGGGCCAAGCTGCTGCGCAACGCGGGCAAGAGCGACGGTGCGCCGGAGGCCCGCGAGGCGTACCGGTTGTTGCAACTCGCCCCGCACGACAAGACCTGGTTGCGGCTGCTCGGGGATGTCGCCTATGTGTTTGCCGGCATCGGCGGCGACGAGGCCGGCCGGATCGCACAGGAGGTCAAGGACGGCGCGGCCGGCCTGGGCGACGAGGCCGCCCAGATCTCCGCGGAGATCATCTACGGGAAGGTCTGCGGGGGGCAGCTCGCCGTTGCGGAGGCACTGCCCGTCATGCGCCAGTCCGTGGAGCGCGCGCGGGCCAACGGCGACCTGCCGAGCTTCGCGCACGGCCTGGTCAACCTCTCCGACGCCCTGTTCGAGCTGGGCGAGTACCAGGAGTCCGCGGCAGCCGCCGCCGAGGGCGTGCCCTACGCGGATCGGGTCGGGGTCAGCCGCACCACCGGGGTCTACCTGCTGGCCAACCATGCCGAGGCGCTGATGGCACTCGGCCGCTGGAACGAGGCCGACGACCTGCTCGCCGAAGCGGCCCGGCAGGACCCGCCCGGCACGCTCGCCGTCCCGTGGCTGCGCCTGCGCGCCCGGATCCGTCTGGCGCGCGGCCACGAGGGCGCCGACGTGCTGGTCGGCCGGGCGATCGGGTTCCTCGCCAAGCCGTTCCTGCACGCGGACACCCGGGTGTCGTTGCTGGAGCTGCGCATCATGGCGCACCAGGCCGCCGGCGACGTGACGGCCGCGCAGGGTTTCGCACGCACCGCCGTTGAGGATCGGGGGATCCGGGAGCGGCCACGCTACGGGTGGGCGCTGCTCACCACCGCGGCCCGGGTGGCGGATGCGGAGACGCGAGACTTGATCAGAGCCACCGCGGCCGAGCTGCCGCAGCGGTGCCCGGCCGAGCGGGCTTACGCCGCCGAGATCGCCGCCCGGCTCGACGGCGGCGCCCAGCGCTGGCAGGCCGCGGTCGCGGCCTGGCGGGCCGACGGCCAGCCTTACCCGCTGGCAGTCGCCCTCCTCGGCCTGGCCGAGGCCGTCGCCGCCGACCGCCAGGCCGCCACCGAGGCCCTCACCGAGGCCACGGCCATCGCCTCCGCGCTCGGCGCCGTCCCGCTGGTCTCCGCCGCCGACGTCCTGGCCCGCCGCCTGGGCGTCCGCTCCTCCTCAGCCGCCGCCGGCACCGAGGTGCTCACCGCCCGAGAGCGCGAGGTCCTCCGCCTGGTCGCCGAGGGCCAGAGCAACAGCCGCATCGCCGAGCGCCTGTTCATCTCACCGAAAACGGCAAGCGTCCACGTCTCCCGAATAATCGCCAAGCTGGAGGTGACGAACCGCGTCGAGGCCGCAGCGGTCGCGCATCGCTTGGGCTTGCTGGAGTCGTAGACCGCCGGCCTGATCGATGCCGGCGACCGTTGTGGCGCCGAGTCACGGGCGGGGTAGTTCGGCGGGCGGGGTAGCCCGTACCGGGAAAGAGCCGGCGGTGAACCGCCGCGAGCAACCATCGACGGATACCTCCATGATCTGCGCGGGGCGCTAGCCTCGGGTCTACGCCCTCGGCGGTGTGGCCGCCGGTGGACTCGCCCGCGCGAAGGAGTTCCGCTCGTGGTCAGCACCTTGGCGGTTCCCGGCACCTATCCGACGCTGCGCGACGCCCTGGAGGTGGCGCCCGACGGCGCGGTCGTGACCCTGGCGCCCGGCACCTATCAGGAGCGGATCGAGCTGGGCGGTCGCCGGCTGACGGTGCGTGCCGCCGGCGATCCGGGTTCGGCCATCGTGGACGCCACCGGGCTGGACGGCCCGGCGCTGGCGGTCGGCTCCGGCGAGGTCGTGGTGGAGGGGCTGGCGCTGGTCTCCGGCGACTACCCGGCGGTGACCGTGGCCGGCGGGCGGCTGCGGCTGCGCCGGTGTGAGCTGTCGGCGGGTTACGGCGCGGGCGTGCAGGCCAGCGACGGCGCCGTGGTCGAGGCCGGTGAGGTGCGGGTGATCCGCGGTCAGCACGGTTTCGTCTTCTCCGACGCGGGCGGCACCGTGGAGGCGAGCGAGGTGCGCGGTGTCGCCGACGACGGGGTGATCGTGCGGCTCGGCGCCGACCCGACGTTGCGCGGCACCACGGTGGCCGAATGTGGCTATCGCGGGATCTACGTCTACCAGTCGGGGCGGCCGACGATCGAGCGCTGCGACATCTCCGGCACCGGCGACGCGGGCATCGTGGTGGCGCACGGCAGCGCGCCGCGGATCGTGGAGACCTGGGTGCATCAGACGGCCGGCTCGGGCATCGTGATCGGGGCCGGGTGCAGCGCCGTCGTGGAGCAGTGCCGGGTGGAGCAGACCGCCGAGCCGGCCGTGCACGTCGACCCGTCGGCGCGGGCCACGGTCACGTTGAGCGAGAGCGGCGGCCTGCCGAAAGCGGGTGTGGTGGCGGCCGCCACGGCGCAGGACGCCGCCGAGGTGGACCGGCTGCTGACCGAATTGGACTCGATGATCGGCCTGGCCGGGGTGAAGGCCGAGGTCCGCGCCCTGATCGACGAGATCCAGGTGAACGAGTGGCGGCGCAGCGCCGGCCTGTCGGTCGGCATGGTCAGCCACCATCTGATCTTCACCGGCGCTCCGGGTACGGGTAAGACGACCGTCGCCCGTATCTACGGCCAGTTGCTGAAGGCGCTCGGTGTGCTGCCCAACGGCCGGTTCCGTGAGGTGTCCCGGCGTGACCTGGTGGGTCAGTACATCGGGCACACCGCGGAGAAGACCACCTCGGTGTTCGAGGACGCGATGGGCGGGGTGCTGTTCATCGACGAGGCGTACACGCTGGCCCGCGCCGGCGGGGCGGCCGCCGACTTCGGCCAGGAGGCCATCGACACCCTGGTGAAGCTCATGGAGGACCACCGCGACCAGGTCGCGGTGATCGTGGCGGGCTACACCCGGGAGATGTCCGACTTCCTGGACGCCAACTCGGGCCTGGCCTCCCGGTTCGCCAAGACCATGGAGTTCGAGAACTACGGGCCGGACGAACTCGTGATGATCGCCGACCGGATCGCCCGGCACGACGACTACGTCTTCGCGGCGGGGCTGTCCGCCGCGCTGCACCAGCATTTCTCGCTGCTGGAGCGGGATCGCAACTTCGGCAACGCCCGGGAGGCGCGCAAGCTGCTGGAGGGCATGCGCAAGGCGCAGTCCGGACGGCTGCGGGCGATGGGCCGGATGCCGAGCCGCGACGATCTGCGCACGCTGATGCTCGACGACCTGCGGGCGGTGATCCGCTGATCATGGTTACGCTCGTAGGATCTGTCCATTACGGACCGTCCGGGGAGGCGACCGGTGCATCGGGGTGAGAGCGATCCGGCGGCCCGGGCGACCGTCGGCGCGGCCGCGGTCCCGATCCGCCGCACCGGGGTGCAGGCCCCACCCGGCTTTCCGGCCCCGCCCGCCGGGCCGCCCCAGCGGCCCGGTCCCCCGCGGCCCCCGGCGGAGGCATCCGTCCGGGCCGTCCCCCGCCGCGGGCATCTCGGCCCGCTGAGCCTGGCGCAGATCCTGGTCGCCGAAGCGGCCGTGCTGGTCGTGGTCGCCGCGCTGACCCGGGGGCCGGTGCCCACCCTGATCGCCGTCGCGGTCGCCGCGGCGCTGCTGCTGATCTTCTTCGCCCGCCGGCAGGACCGGTGGTGGCTGGAGCACCGGCAGGTCGCCCGGGATCATCAGCGCCGCCGCTCGGCCCGGCTGGACACCCGGGCCGGCCCGGTGCTCGCCGCCCTGCGGACGGTGGCGCCCGGGCTGACCGTGCGGGACGTCACCGGCCCGGAGGAGAGTGGCGCCGCGGTCGGTGTGGCGCGCGACGAGGCCGGCTGGTTCAGCGTCGTGGTGCTGGAGCCGGGCTCCCCGGTCCAGCCGGAGGGCGCCCCGATCCCGCTGGACTCGCTGCTCGGCCTGGTCACCGCGACCGAGCAGCCCGGCGTGGTGCTGGAGCTGGTCACCCACACCGTGCCGGCGCCGAGCCCCGATGTGCATCCCGCGTCGCCGGCCGGCTCGTCGTACCGGCAATTGGTGGAAGCGGTCAGCCCGGCGCCGGTGCCGGCGCACCGGGAGTCGTCGATCAGCGTGCGGGTCGACGCCCGGGTGCTGGCCGAGGCGCTGCTCGATCACACCGCCGACCCGGAAGCGGCGGCCACGCTCGTCGCCGGCCTGGCCCGCAAGGTGGCGACCAGTCTGCGCCGGCTCGGCGTGACCGGCCGGGTGCTCGATGCCGCGGGCCTGCTGGCGTCCCTGGCCCGGTCCTGTGACGTGGAGTCCCCGGCCGGTCTGGACGAGGCGTGGACCCATTGGCGGTCGGCGCGGCTGGTGCACCGGACGTACTGGTTGCGAACCTGGCCGGCGTCGGCCACCGAGATCGGCTCGCTCTTCGCCTGGGCGGCGACCGCGCCGGCCGCGCAGACCAGCGTGGCGCTGGTGCTCACCGCCGGGGAGCACGACGACGTCGCGGTGCGCGCGTTCATCCGGCTGGCCACCCGGCCGGACGCCGACCTCGCGGCCCTGGACCGGGTGCTGCTGGAAGGCGTGCGCCGGGCGGGGGCGGAGCTGCAGCCGATGGACGGGGAGCACGGGCCGGCGGCCTATGCGACGGCACCGACCGGAGGTGGGGCGGGATGACATATCCACCGGATCCGCCCGCGGCCGCGCAGCCGCGGCCGGGGGCGCAACCGAACACGGGCGGGCAGCCACAGGTGCCGACGACGGTGGCGCGGGCCTCGGTTCCGGTGCAGGCGCGGCCGGCCCACGACGACACCCATGCGGCCGGTCAGGCCACCGCGGACCCGGCGGCCCGCGAGTTGACCGCGCCGGCGGTGACGTCAGCGCCCCTGGCCACCCCGAGCCCGCTGGCCAGGCCCGTCGCCCCCGACCGGCCGGGCGGTCCACCGGACGGCCCGGACGAAGCCGGCGGACGGGAGCGCACCGGGCCCTCCGGGCGGACCAGCCGGCTGCGCATCGGCTGGCATGCGGTTCCCCGGGCCGGGCTGCGGGGCGTGACGGTCACCCCCTCCAGCGGCGCCGGACTGTTACTGGGCCGCGATCGGCAGCACTCACCCGTACCGCTGCGGCTCTTCGGACCGGAACCGGTCCGCGTGGCCCTGGTGGGTGGGGTCTGGGCAGCGCAGCTGCTGATCTTCCGGGCCTTCTCGGTCGGCGCCCGGGCCATCGTGGTGACCAGCGAGCCGCAGGCCTGGTCCGGCTTCGGGGAACGCGCCACCGGGCAGTACAACCGGCTCACCGTGCTCAGCAGCGACCAGGGCGGTTTCCCGGGTGGCACCGCGCAGACCCCCACGCTGACCGTTTACGACCTCGGGGTGACCGGCCCGGCGACGGCGCCGCCGCTGGGGCCGTGGCACACCCAGCTGACGATTCTGCGGCAGCTGGACCGGCCCGGGGTCGCGGCCCTGCAGGACGCCCAGCTGGTGCTGCTGCAGCGGCTCGGCGGGGACGAGGCGACGCTGGCCTCGTCGACGCTGCGGCTGCGGCCGCAGAGCGGGCAGTTCCTGCAGTTCATGGCCGACGACATGGTCGCGCTGATCGGTGACGGCACGGAACGGCACCTGTTCCTGCACCAGACCGGGGTGGAGCAGCAGTACGTCGGGCTGCCCCGCCGCTGAGTATCAGCGGGCCGGCGGGGTCCAGGCCAACTGGACCAGCCGCGACCCGTGCTTACGGGTGACCATCCAGGCTCGCCCCGGCGGCAGCGGCTGCGGTTTCAAGGTGCCGAAGAGCGGGCCCTCCTCACGCGGCCCGGACATCATGATGCCCGGCGACGCCAGCTCCCGGATCCGGCCGATCACCGGGTCGAACAGCGCCCGCCCGGCCCCGCCGATCCGCCGGGTGATCACCACGTGCAGCCCGATGTCGCGGGCCTGCGGCAGGAACTCCAGCAGCGGCGTCAACGGGTTCGGCTGCACGCTGGCGACCAGGTCGAAGTCGTCGACCAGCACGTAGAGCTGCGGGCCTTTCCACCAGCTGCGGTCGCTGAGCATCTCCGGGGTGACGTCCGGGCCGGGCAGTCGCTCACGCATGGCCACCGCCACCTGCTCGATCAGGTCGGCGGTGATCTGGTGGGAGCTGCCGTAGCCGATGGTGTGCTCGGCCGGGATGCAGCCGAGCAGGCTGCGCCGCAGATCGACCAGCAGCAGCCGCGCCTGGTCCGGGCTGTTGGCGGCCGTGACGGAACGCGCCAGGCTGCGCAGGAACGAGCTCTTGCCGCTCTCCACGTCGCCGAAGAGCAGCGCGTGCGGTTCCGAGTCGAAGTCGAGCCAGACCGGCTGCAGGTCGGCCTCGGCGATCCCGATCGGGACCAGCGAACCCCGCGCCGGCGGCAGCGCCTCGAACGGAAGCTCGGCCGGCAGCAACCGGACGCGGGGCGCCGGCGGTCCGGTCCAGTGCTCGGTGGCGACCTTCACCAGGTCGGTGACGGCGTCGGCGAGATCGTCGACGCGCTGCTCCCGGTCGATGCGCGGCAGCGCGGCCAGGAAGTGGTGCCCGTCCGGGGTGAGGCCGCGGCCGGGCGTGCGGTCCGGCACGTTCACCGCCTCCCGCCGGTTGATCACCGAGTCGCTGGGTTCGCCGAGCCGCAGCTCCAGCCGGGTGCCGAAGACGTCGCGGATCTGCGGCCGGATGTCCATCCACCGGTTGGTGGCGGCCAGGATGTGGATGCCGAAGCCGAGCCCTCGGTTGGCCAGCTCGTGCACGGTCGACTCGAGGTCCTCGAACTCGGTGCGCAGCGTCGACCAGCCGTCCACCACCAGGAAGACGTCGCCGAACGGGTCCTCGGTGAACCGGCCCTGCACCTTGCCCCGCCGGTACGCCGCCGCGCCCTCCACGTTCTGCCGGGCGAACAGCTCCTCCCGGGCCCGCATCAGCCCGTGCAGCTCGGCGATGGTGCGCCGGACCCGGTCCACGTCGCGGCGGGTCGCCACCCCGCCGACGTGCGGCAGGTCGGTGAGCCCGCTGAGCGGCCCGCCGCCGAAGTCGAGACCGTAGAACTGCACCTCACGCGGGGTGTGCGTGAGGGCGAGGCTGGCGATCAGCGCGCGCAGCAGGTTCGACTTGCCGGACTGGGCGGCGCCCACCACCACCACGTTGCCGGCCGCGCCGGACAGGTCCAGCCACATCGGATCGCGGCGCTGCTCGAACGGTTTGTCGATGACGCCGCCGAGCGCGTGCAGGGCGCCGAACCGTTCCGGCGCGTCCACGGTGAGCCCCCGGTCCGGCATCGAGATGGCGGCCGGCAGCATCTGGCCGAGGGTGGGCGCCTTGTCCAGCGGCGGCAGCCACACCTCGTGCGCCGGGGTGCCCCGGCCCTCCATCTGCCGGACCAGCACTTCGAGCAGGGTGTCGCCGACCACCTTCTCCTCGCGGGGTCGCTCTTCGACCGGCCGCTCCTCGGACAGCGGCACCGAATAGAAGGTGGAGAAGTCTCGGATCGGGTTGCCGGCCCGCCCACCGCCGGCACTCGTCTCGCCGTCGCGCCGGACCGCGCCGGAGACGTAGGCGGCGCGGAACCGGACCAGCCCCTCGGTGCCGGTCCGCAGGTAGCCGTGGCCGGGTGAGCGAGGCAGCTCGTACGCGTCCGGCGCCCCCAGCACCGCCCGGCTCTCCATCGACGAGAAGGTCCGCAGCCCCACCCGGTACGACAGGTGCGACTCCAGCCCGCGCAGCCGCCCCTCCTCCAGTTTCTGCGAGGCGAGCAGCAGGTGGATGCCGAGCGACCGGCCGACCCGTCCGATCTGGACGAACATGTCGATGAAGTCGGGCCGGGCGCTGAGCAGCTCGGAGAACTCGTCGACGATGAAGAGCAGGCTGGGCAGCGGGGCGAGCGGCACCCCGGCCGAGCGGGCCCGCTCGTAGTCCCGCTGCGAGGCGAAGTTGCCGGCCTTGCGCAGCAGCTCCTGGCGCCGGGTCAGCTCACCCTGGATGGCGCCGAGCATGCGGTCGACCAGCGGCAGCTCGTCCTCCAGGTTGGTGATCATCGCGGCGGTGTGCGGCAACCGGTCCAGCGAGGCGAAGGTGGCGCCGCCCTTGAAGTCGACCAGCACGAAGTTGAGGATCTCCGGGTCGTGGGTCAGGCCGAGTGCCAGCACCAGCGTGCGCAACAGCTCCGACTTGCCGGAGCCGGTCGCGCCGACCAGCAGGCCGTGCGGGCCCATGCCGTCCTGCGCCGACTCCTTCAGGTCGAGCTCGACCGGCCGGCCCTCCAGGTTGACGCCGATCGGCACGCGCAGCCGGTCCCGGTTGGGCCGCGACGCCCACAGCTCGGTCAGGTCGATCGCGTACGGATCGTCCTGCTCCAGCAGCTCGGCCAGGCCCATGTCCTGCGAGATGGCCGGCTGATCGCCGTAGGAGGCGGCGGAGAGCCGCAGCGGGGCCAGCTCGCGGGCCAGCACCTCGGCCTCCGGCAGGGTGAGCGCGTCGGCCCGGCCCACCTCGGTGGGACCGTCCATCGTGGTGCCGGTGACCGTGCCGTCCGGCGCGATCTCCAGGACCACCGAGCTGTCGTCGAGCAGCCGGGGCGGCGGCACGGACAGGTCGAGGATGGTGACGCCGGAGACGCCGCCCTCGGTCATCAGATGGTCGGAGCCGGCCGTCGACCCGCCGTCGATCACCACCACCACGTGCGGTCCGCTGACCGGTGCGCCGTTCGGGTCGAAGCGTGGCCGGTTGACCAGCACGTCGTCGAGCATCGCCTCCAGCGCCGGGATGCTCGGCGCGACCAGCCGGACCGGGCCGACCGCGTCGGTCTTGCCGGGATGCTGGGCGTGCGGCAGCCATTTCGCCCACTCCCAGCGGCCCCGCTGATGGTCCGGGACGCACACCCCGATCCGCAGGTCGTCGGGGGCGTGGAAGATCGCCGTCTGGGCCAGCAGGGCGCGGGTGAAGTCGTGCGCCGGCTCGTCCGCCCCGCGCAGGTAGATGTGTGAGAAGTCGCGCAGTGCCACCGAGACCGGCAGGTCGGGGACGACCGAGTAGGTGCTGAGGAACCGGCGAAGCGCCAGCGCGCAGAGCGGCTCCAGCTCGTCGACCGGGCGGGTCTGCGGCGGCACCAGGCGGGTCGCCACCTCCTGCGGGCCGACCGCGATCCGGATCACGGTGAAGTCGGCGTCGCCGCGCCGGCGCTCCCACAGCCGGCCGCTGTCGGTGAAGCTCCACAGTGTCGCGGGATCGGGATTGCGGTAGTAGAGCGCCTCCCGCTGCTGCCGGATGGTGTTGCGCACCTGGGCCCGGAGCTGGGCGAGATGTCGCAGGTACTGCCGCCGGCTCTCGATCATCTCGCGCTTGCCGGGACCGGTGGTGTTGGTCGCCATCATCGCGATCATGCCGAGGATGGACACTCCGTACATCGCGCCGGCGACGTAGGTGACCGGGCCGCCGCGCTGGGCGCCCATCATCAGGCCCATCGCCGCGGCGCCGGCGCCCATCGGCAGGATCATCAGCATCCGGGCCCAGCCCTTGCCGGCGGGTGGTGGCACCTCGGGCGGCGGATCGAGCAGCACCTCGCCGGAAGGCATGGCGGGCGCCGGCCGCCGCGGTGCGCGCTTGACGATCGTGACAGTCACACGGGCTCCCCCTGTGGACGGATCGGTGGCCATCATATCGGTGGAAGCTGCTACGTTGTGGACCAGGCCGTCGCTGGGGGTGATCTTGTGACCACACCGGGTGGCCCCAGTCTGGCCCGGGTGACCGTCGCCGCGCCGACCCGCCGGATGGATCTGGCCCTGCCCGACAACATGCTGGTCGCCGAGCTCCTGCCGCATCTGCTGCGGCACGCCGAGGGCGCGCTGGGCGAGCCGGCCGAGCGCAACGGCGGCTGGGTGCTGCGCCGGGCCACCGGGGCCGCCCTGGAGCCGAACCGCAATCTCGCCGCACAGGGCGTCCGCGACGGCGAGCTGCTGCACCTCAAGCCGGCCCGGGAGGACTGGCCCGAGCTGGCCTACGACGATGTGGTCGAAGTGATCGCCAGCGGCTCGCGCCGGGCCGCCCGGTCGTGGGGTGCCGCCGCAACCCGCCGCTGCGGGCTGGCGGTCACCGCCGCCGCGCTGCTGCTGGGCCTCGCCGGCCTGATCGCGAACGGGTCGCCGTGGGTGGTGCCGGCCGTCATCGCGCTGGTCGTGTCACTGGCTCTCGCGGTCGTCGGCATCCTGCTGTCCCGGGCGTTCAGCGACGCCGGCGCCGGTGGGGTGGTCGCCGCGAGCGGCCTGCCGTTCGCGTTCTTCGGCGGCGCCTGGCTGCTGACCGAGCCGGGCGCCGGCTTCCTCGGCATCGGGGCGTCCGGCCTGCTGCTCGGCTCGGCCACGCTGATGGTGCTCAGCGTCATCGGGCACGCCGGGGTCGCCGGGCTGACCCGGCTCTTCGTCGCCGGCATCGCCGCCGCTCTGACCGGCCTGCTCGCCTCGATGCTGGCGCTCGCCGGGATGTCACCGGACGGCGCCGCCGCGGTGGCGCTGACCGCCGCGATCGGGCTGCTCCCGGCCTATCCGGTGCTGGCCGGCTGGCTCGGGCGGCTGCCCTTCCCGGAGCTGCCGAACCGGGCCGAGGAGATCCTCCAGGACAAGCCGATGCCGCGCCGGGAGGACGTCTTCTCCGCCGTCGTCCGGGCCGGCGAGGTGCTGACCGGGCTGCTCCTGTCGGCGGCGCTGTGCAGCATCACGGCGATGACGTGGCTGGCTCTGTCCGGGCCGGGCGTCTCCGCCGTACTCCTCATGATCGCTGCCGTGAGCGCCCTGCTGCTGCGCGCCCGGCTGCTGCCGACGCCGCAGCAGCGCGTGCCGCTGCTGGTGGCCGGCCTGACCGGTCTCGCCGGCCTGGGTCTCGGCCCGGTCGTCACCGGCGCCCTGCCGGGCCTGGCCCTGCTCGCCGGCGCGCTGCTGGTCGCCGGGGTGGCGCTGTCGGCGGCGCTGGTCTACAGCCGGCGGCCGCCCTCGCCCTACCTGGGGCGGGCCGCCGACATCCTGGACATCGTCGCGATCATGGCGCTGATCCCGCTGGCCTGCGCGGTGATCGGGGTGTTCGACGAGATCCGCGGCCTGTTCGCCTCGATCGGCGGGTGAGCCCGGGTGACCTCCCGCCGCGACCAGCTGCAGTCCTACCAGTTCATGAACCAGCGGGTCGTCTCGGCGTTCGTGATGCGCGAGACCGACCCGGCCCAGTCCCCGCTGCGCCGCGGCATCGGCGCGCTGTTCGGCGGCCTGATGGTGGCGATCCTGGTGGCCGCCGGGTTCGGCATCTACGGCATCCTGACCCGCACCGGCACCGACCGCTGGCGCGCCGACGGCTCCGTGGTGGTCGAGCGCGAGACCGGCGCCAGCTTCGTCTATTTGCGCAACCGGCTCAACCCGGCGCTGAACTTCGCCTCCGCGAAACTCGCCGCCGGCCGGCCCAACCCGCCGGTCTTCCGGGTCTCCGCGAAATCGCTCACCGACGTGCCGCGCGGCGTGACCATCGGCATCGCCGGCGCCCCGGCGTCCCTGCCGGAGCCGTCCCGCCAGGTCCGTCTGCCGTGGACGATGTGCACCGTGCCCGGCAACGAGGCGCCGTCGGTGTTGCTGGTCGCCTCCGCCGGCCCGCCCGGCGCCGCCCTCGGTGACCGCGGGCTGCTGGTCACCACCGGTGACGACATCCACCTGGTGACGCAGGGCCGCAAACATCAGATCCGCAATCCGCGCGTGACGGTCGCGGCCCTGTTCGGCGCCGCGCAGCCGGTGCGGGCCGGCGCCGCCTGGCTCAACGCGCTGCCGTCCGGCGCGGACATCGCCCCGGTCGGCGTCGACGACCGCGGTGATCCGTCGGCGGCCGCACCGGACTTCGACAACGGCGACGTGCTGGTGACGAACACCGGCAGCGGAAAGCAGTTCTGGCTGATCGTGGACGACGGCCGAGCACCGATCACCGCGCTGCAGCAGGCGGTGCTGGCGGCGGCGTTCCCCGGCGAGCCGGAGGAGATCTCGGTCAACGAGCTCACCCGCATCCCCGAGAGCGACGCCCTGAACGGCAACGACGCCGCAGCTCAGCCGCCCGCCGCCGTGCCGTCGCTCGCCGCGGTGCCACCGGGGCAGAGCGCCTGCGCGATCACCCGCGAGGCGGCGGCTGCGCCCGAGGTCACGGTCGGCGGCTCGCCCGCCGGTTTCGCCGCCGCGATCCCCACCACGGGCGCCGAGGCCGACGGTCAGCCGCTGGCCGACGCGGTGCAGGTGCCGGCCGGGCGGTTCGCGCTGATCCGCGCGCCGGGCGGATTCCTGCTGATCACGGACACCGGGGTGCGGCACGCCGTCCCCGACGCTGACGTCCTCGCCATGCTGGGCTACTCCGCCGGCAACGCCATCGTGGTGCCGCCCGCGCTGGTCAGCGCGATCCCGGCGGGCGTCACCCTGGATCCCGCGGCGGCGGTCAAGGCCGCCCCCACGGTCAACTGACCCTCTGGTACGGCAACGCGCCCGCCGGATTCAGCGCGACCACGGCGCAGTGTCGAGGAGCATGACCGGAGGGCCCGGTTCGAGCGGCTCGACCTGTGCCGGCACGGCTGGCGCCAGGCCGGGACGCCAGTGCTGCCGGCGACTGCGCCGGATCGCCGCGGCGGCCAGGAGGACGGCGACCACGATCACCGCGGCGACGACCGCACCGGTGAGGGCGATCGCGCGGCGCAGCGAGTCGGCGGCCGTGTCGGGCGGGGCCGGCGGGTCGACGCCGGGCAGGGGCCGCTGGTCCGCGGCGACCAGGCGGCCGGTGACAGCAGCGAGGGGGTCGACGACTCCGGCGCCGAAGGCGTCGCCGATCGGGGCGGGGCTGGCGGTGGCGGTCAGCAGGCGGGTGAGCTGCTGCGGGTTGAGGTCCCCGCGCCGGCCGCGCACCAGGGCGGCCGCGGCACCGACGAATCCGGCGGCCACCGCGGTGCCGTCCACTTCGACCAGTCCACGGCCGGTCTGCAGGGTGGGCACGGCCACGCCGGGGGCGACCAGGTCGACGTATTCGCCGCGCTGCGAGGCCGGGGAGACGCGGCCGGTCTGGTCGATCGCGCCGACGCCGATGACGCCGGGATAGGCGGCGGGGTACGGCGTCGGGTTCCCGTCGTCCGGGCCGCCGAGATCTCCGGCCGCCGCGACCACGATCACGCCCTGGCCGACGGCGCCGGCCACGGCCGTTTCGAGTTGCCGCTGGTCCTGATAGACGGGGGCGGCGACGACGATGACGCCGGCGCCGTTCTGCACGGCGGTGTCGATGCCCCGCGCCAGGGTCGCCGGGTCGCTCTCCGAGCCGGCCGGATCGTCCAGGAGTACCCGAATCGGCAGGATCCGCGAACCGGGCGCCAGACCCGCGACGTCCGGGTCCCCGCCGTCGCGCCGGCCGGCGATCACGCCGGCCACCTGAGTGCCGGTGCCGGTGCAGTCCTGGTTCGCGGCGCCGGCCCGGTCGACGACGTCCACCCCGGCGAGTACCCGGCCGTCGAGCTGCGGCTGCCCGGCGTCGACCCCGGTCGAGAGAACGGCAACCACGACGCCGGAGCCGTCGGCGACCGGGCCGACCGCGTCGGCCTGCAACGCGGCTCGTGGCCAGGAACCGCCGATCTCGGCCCGGCCCGGCTTGGCGCAGTCCTGACCGGGAACGGCAGCGGACGCCGGCGAACAGGCGACGCCGACGGGGATGAGGGCCGTCAGCAGGGCGGCAGCCCATCGGCAGCGGTTCATGCCGGCTGGTCCACGCCGTGCCGCAGGATCGCCCACACCGTCTTGCCGGTCTGCGCGGGCGCCACTCCCCAGGCGTACGCCGCCGCATCGACCAGGCGCAGACCCTGGCCGCGGGCGATGTGCGGTCGTCGCGGATCGACCGGCAGCCGGCGCGGCGGCTCCGCGCAGCGATCACGCACCGACACGTGCAGCGACGAGTCCACCCGCGACAGGGTCACGTCGATCAGCGTGCCGGCGTGCTCGGCCGCGTTCACCACCAGTTCGGAGACGACCAGACGGGCCCGGTCGGCCAGCAGGTCCAGCTCCCAGTCCCGGCAGGCCTGGCTGACCGCGCGCCGTGCGGCGACCGCGGAGCTGAGTTCCGGGAGCAGGCGCAGCCGCACCAGGCCGGGCCAGAGGTTGCGGTCGGCGAGCGCGGCGCGGGCGCCGGCCGGCGTCTCGAAGACCGGGAGACCGCGGGGTACGCCCAGCCGGCTCAGATGGGCGGCCAGCGCCGTCTTCACCGGCAGGGTCGCCACGGCCGGGATGCGCGGCCGCAGACTGTTGCCGCGGGCCCGCGCGGTCAGCCAGAACATCGCGCTGTCCGCGTCCGGGTCGTCGAGTTCGCGCAGGTCGAGCAGCAGCCCGGCGGGGTGCTCGGCGAGACGCTGGCGCAGGGTCCGGTGTGCTTGCAGCCAGAGGTCCCGGCTCCACCGGCCGCGGACGGCGAGTTCGAGGACTGATGTCTCCTCGTCGACGACCGAGACGACCGAGTGGTCCGGCGTGGGTGGGTGTCCGAAGTCCATCGACCCCGCTCCGGCGGCCAGAACCCGTTCTTGCTGGAAGACTCGCACACAATCACCCCGCTGCGCACTGCTGGTCACCCGGGCACGGACCGGCCGCCGACGGACAGCTCGGCGGCCGATCTCCGTCGTACGGTGTCCGTTCACATGGTGGCGGCGATCTGCTGGTCCACCTGCTGCATGCGCTCCGCGGACTCGTTGAGCCGCACGCCGACGCTGGCCAGCGCCGTCTTGATCTCGGTGGCGCCCTGGTTCCACTTCTGCCGGGCGTCGTCGCAGGCGGTGCCGGCGGCACCGGTCCAGTCCTGGGCGAACAGTTGGGTGAACGCGGTGTACAGGTCGTTGAGCTCGCGGTCCATCTGGTTCTGGAAGGTGTTGATGGCGGCCGAGACGTCGTTGATCTGGCCGAAGTTGTAGGTGATGTTCATGGGTCTTCTCCCCGATCTCTTCAGGCGCGCGATCAGCCGCGCAGGATGCTGACGACGGAGCTGTCGGCGCCGGACGCGGCCGCCGTACGGATGGACTGCGCGGCTTCCTCGTCACTGGTGCCGAAGGTGGTGGAGGCGGACGACATCTTGCCGCCGAGCTCGTTCAGCGCCGCCATGATCTTGGAAAGGCCGTCGTTGAGCTGGACCGAGACGTCCTGGAGGGCGTTGTTCGCGGTACCCGCGAAGCCGGCGCCGCTGAGGGACTGGATCTGCCCCATCAGCCGGTTCATTCCCTGCGAGATGTTCTGGCCGGTGTCCCCGCACCGTTGCGCCATCGCGGTGAGCTGCTCCTGTGTCGCGTGGACCTGACCGATGCCTGCCATCGTTGCTTCTCCCCGGTTCTCGGAAGTGGTCTATGTCCTCCCGTACGCCGGCATCGCCGGACCGGTTCGAACCGGTTCCCGAAAGAGCGCGTACACACCAGCGTCACCGAATCTGGGGGAGGCGTGATGGGCGCGGACAATCCGTATGCGGACCAGACCTCGACGAACACCAGCACCCCGTGGCTCGCCGGCGGTCCGGCGGTGGACGTCGATCTCGACGGGCTCCGCGAGTACGCACGCCTCATGAAGACCCAGCAGGCCGACATCGGGTCGCGGGCCGCATACCTGGGCCCGCTGAACGAGATGCCGGGACAGGCGTGGGACGGTGACGTGCTCGGCGAGGCGGACGCGGTCCGGGCACAGTTGCTGGCGAACGCCGGTGAGCTGCGCGTCTACCTGGGCAAGCTGGCCGAGTCGCTGGGCAACGTCGGCAACGCGGCGCAGACCATCGCCGACAGCTACCGCTCGGGTGACGCGCTGTCGGCGGCCAAGCTCTCCGACGTGCTGTTCGCCTTCGGCGACAAGAGCGTTCCCCGGCCGGCCGGGCTGCCGGAGGGTGTCGGCACGACATATCTAGAGGCGCAGATCGCGGGTGGCGCCGCGCCGCCGCCGCTGGACAGCCCGCAGTGGCAGGCGGGGCCGGTCACCCCGATCTCGGCATATCAGACTCTGCAGACCGCGACCGGACCGCACGGCGAGCGGCGCGAGACCTTGACCTTCACGGCGCCGGGCGGCGCCGTCACGACCACCACCACGGTGTACGACCGCAGCGGCGAAACCGTCTCGACCAGCACCACCCGCACGTCGTCGCGAGTGGACGGACCGGTGTCGACCACGACCCAGCAGACCCTCGGCGCGGACGGCCGGCCGGCGTCGACCACCGAGACCCGCACCCGTACGGAGAACGGCCGCGTCGTCGAGGAGACCACCGAGACCGTCGACGCGAAGGGCCGCACCACGCAGCTGACCAGCGAGGAACTGGATCCGGTGAGCCGGGAGACCACCACGACCACCTACCAGCCGGGCAAGAGCGGGCTGCTGGAGGAGACGAACCGGGTCGAGACCGGGACCCGCACCTCCGGCGCCGACGCCCCCCACTACGCGAACGGTTGAGCCGATGGGTGAGTACTGGGGCGCCACCGCCGACCCGAACTACGGGTACAGCCCGTACAGCGGACAGCTGAAGTACGGCAGCTACCCGCCCTCGCAGGTGCCGTTCACCGCGCCGCCCGGGCCGGGCAACCCGCTGAGCCTGCCCGACGTGGCGCGCAAACTGCGCAACATGCACCCGGAGCAGATGGCCGCGCTCGCCGACCAGTGGCAGAACGCCTGGTCGTTCATGGCCGACATCCGCACCTTCGTGGTGCAGCAGAGCACCGTGCTGCAGGACGAGCACTGGCAGTCGCCGGCGGCACGGGACGCGTTCCTGCGCCGCGGTCCGGGTGAGGCGCTCGCCTATCTCGACGTGTGGATGGACGCCGCGCAGAAGAACGTCACCGCGCTGCGCCACCTGGTGAACATCAGCCTGGAGGCGCGCCGCGACGTCGACAACCTGGTGCAGCGTTACGAGCAGGAGATGCGCGAGGCGCAGCAGGTCGGCTTCCTGGAGAACCTCGGCGCCTTCGCGACCGAGGGCGTCAGCTGGAACGCGGCGCGGCAGGAGGAGATCGAGGAGGACACCCGCGAGGTCGACGAGCGTTACCGGCGCGAGGCGCAACTGCTGGCGCAACGGTACGGCGACCAGTACTTCGACTACATCGGTGTGGTCGCCGGCGGCGTGGGCCCGCCGGTGCAGCCGATGAACGCGGTGCTCAGCGCACCCGCCACGGTGCCGCCGCCGGGGCTGCCCGGCCAGTCCGGCCCGGCGCAGACCGGACCGGCGCTGATCACGACGCCGGTCGCCAACCAGCCCGGGACGAACCTGCCGCAGCCCGGGCTTCCCCCTGAGGGGCTGCCGCCCGGTGTCGTACCGCCCGGCACGCTGCCGCCGGGAGGTCATCTGCCGCCGGGCACGCTGCCACCGGGTGTCCTGCCGCCGGGCACGCCGGCGCTGCCCCCCGGCGTGCTGCCGCCCGGCGTGCTGCCACCGGGCACCTTGCCGCCCGGGACGCTGCCGCCGGGGCAGACCGCTCCCCCGCCCGGGACGTTGCCGCCCGGCGCGATCCTGCCGCCGGGCACACTCCCGCCAGGAAGTTTGCCGCCGGGCACCCTGCCGCCTTCCCGATCTGGGTGGGCTGCTGGTTCGGCGCCGCCACCGAGGTGCCGCCGGACGCGTTCACCGGCCCCGCCGACCGGCCCAACATCGTGGTGC
>NZ_JBEZZB010000175.1:0-20357 GCF_040638955.1 Actinoplanes sp. NPDC024001 | reverse complement strand
TCTGCCACCGCGCCCCGCCGTACCCCGCCTGCCCCGGCCGCCGCCCACGCGCTGTGCCGCCTGCCGCATCGCCGCCCCGCCGCGCCGCAGCCCCGCCTGGGCAGCGTTCACCGCGCGCCCCGCCGCCTTCCGCGTCGACCTCGCGCCGCGCTGCAAGCCCTTCATGATCTTCTGGGCGATGCCCTTGAGCTTGGTGGCGACCCCCTTCAACGCCATCCCCAGCCGCACCATCAGGAAGTTCGTCACGAACTCCAGTAGCGCCACCACACCCGCCGCCATCGCCTGCGCGAACAGGCACGCCGCGTTCCCGCCCTTGACCGCCTTGAGGAACTCGAAGAACTTCCCGAACGCCGCGATGATCTGGCTGATCGACTGATACGCCGCCATCAGCCCCTGCGCGATCGCCATCACCGCGCCCGCCGCCGGGATGATCATCGAGATCAGCTTCTCGATGATGATCGTGGCGATCATGACCGGCAGCGACTTGATCACCGCCTGCCAGGCCATTCGCCCGACCTGCGCGGCCGACACGCAGCCCTTCACCAGCACGTCGAAGATCATCTTGCCGAGTCCGAGGATCGACTGGACCTTCTCGTTGAACCACCGCTTCACCGCGATCTTGATCTCGCCCCACAGATGGAGGCGGATGCCGTCCTTCGCCGCCGTGCCGAACCTGCCGATCCAGCCGATCGGGTCCGGCGCGATGTCCGCGATCAGCGCCGCCAGCACACCGAGCGCGGTGATCAACGCCTGGGCGTACGAGATCGCCGCGTTGACCACGGCCCGGACCGCTTCCACCGCGGCCAGCAGCGCTTTCTCGTACAGCGACAGGATCGCCATCAAACCCTTGGCCAGCAGGTCGAGCAGCGCCTCGATGCCGGCCTTCAGCTTGTCGGCGAGCTCGTTGACGGCCTCGATCGCCCGGTCTCGCAGCCCTTCGATCGCTGCCCGGAACCTGTCGCGAATCTCCGGGAACGCGGCCAGCAGCACATCAGCGATCGCGATCAGCGCGGTGGCGAGAGCGTTGATCGCGGCCACGATGGCCCGCCGCGCCGCCTCGATCAGCCCGGTGGCGAGCCGTTTGAAGCCGTCGATCAGGCCCTGCACCGCCCGCCGGGCCGCCTCGAAGACCGCCTTCACCGCCGAGACGATCGCGTCGAAGAGCGCCTTGACCTTGCTCTTCACCCAGCCCCAGAAACCGCCGTCCTCCTTCTTGCCTTTCTCCTTCTCCTTCCGCGCGTCCTCTTCGGCGCTGCGCCGTTCCTCCGCGATGCCCTCGTTGTGCCGCCCGCGCTCCGCCTCGATCTCGGTGTTCGCGCCCTGTTCCTCGGTGGAGATCTCCGTACGGGCGTCGGTGTGTTCCCCGGCCGCCTGCTCACCGTTCTCGGCCAGCAGCGTCTGCTGCTCGGTGCGCCACTGCTCCCGCTGCCCGGCGGCCTCATCCGCAGCGCGCCCCCGCTCGTCGGCCTGCTGCGCCACGTTCTCCTGCAGCGCGGCGGTCACATCCGCGTCGTGCTGCTGCTGCGCAGCCTGCGCGTCCTGCTGCCGGGTCTGCGCACCGGCCGCCATCTGCGCCTGGCCGTCACCGACCGACGCCTGGATCTGCGGCCCGCGCTCCTGCTGCGCCACCACGGAGATCGCGGTCATCGGCACCCCGGCGGGCGCACCGGCGGCCCCGGCCGGCGCCGGCCCGGCAGCGCTGCCGCCACCACCGCCGGCCGCCGCCGGCACCTCAGCGGTCAAAGACTCCGACGGTACGTCGGGAAAGATCTGATTTTCGCCCAGCGGTCGTGCCGCATCGTCACGCCCGACAGCCGCCAAGCGCCCGGAGGTGTCCGCCAGCTGCTGACTCTGCTGATCGGTCAGCGCCGGGTCGGTCTCCCCAGCCAGTTCCACTTTCGGAGCCGCCCCGACCGTCGCGTTGGTCAGCGCCGGGTCGGTGGTAGGAACCGAGTCGACCGCGTCCTCGATGGCACCCCGGTCGGCGTCGGTCAGCTCGCCCTCCGGCGTGCCGGAGACGGCCGGTGTCACCACCTGGTTCGTGGGCAGGCCGGTGTTCGGCACGTTCCGGGCCTGCGGCCCCTGCTGGTCGTCGGCGCCCGCCGGGCGGACCTGCTCGAGGCGCCCGACGTCGCTGGCAGCCGGGTCTGCCGTCTCCGGCGGCCCGTGCAGCGTCTGCGGCGCGCCGATCGGCCGGATCATCTCGGGCGGCGCCGCCGCGAGTGCCTCCTGCTCCTCGCCGACGGTGCGGGTGGCTGCGGCGTCGACGCCACCCAGGCTGGTCTGCATCTGGTGCGGCGGCAGCGCCGCCGTCGCGGCGAGCGCCGCAGACGGTTCCATTCCGGCCACGTCAGCCGCCGCCGGTGCTTCAGGCTCGGGTTCGGCAGCGGCCGGGGGAGCGCCCCCACTTCCGCAGCCACCGCCACCGTCCGCGTCCGCGGTGGTCGGCTCAGGCGCGCCGGCACAGCCGCCACCACCCGGTTCGAGCGACGCGTCCTGCGGCATCCCGGCGACCCCGCCGGTCGCCGCGCCACCGGGCGCCCCGCCCATGTCACTGGCCGGGCCACCAGACCCACCGGCCAGGTCACCCCCGGCCGCGCCGCCCACACCCCCGAAGTCGCCGGTCAGCGCCGCACCGGGGCCGCCTCCGGCCGCGTCGAGGCTGCCACCGCCCGCGCCGCCCCCGCCCGCGCCGCCTCCGGCCGCGTCGAAACCGCCGCCTACGCCGCCTCCGGCCGCGTTGCCTCCGGCCGCGTCGCCTCCGGCCGCGTCGAAACCGCCGCCTATGCCGCCTCCGCCCGCGCCGAGCCCGCCTCCACCTGGGCCGAGCCCGCCTCCGCCTGCGTCGAGCCCGCCCCCGGCCGAGCTCGTCATCCCGCCGTTGAGGCCGCCGGCCATGTCACCCGCGCCGCCGGACATGCCGCCGGCGCCCACGCCACCGCCGAGGTCGCTGGTGCCACCTCCGCGCCCGCCGGTGCCGTCAAGATCAAGCCCACCGATAGCGCTGTCGGCGAGGCCAGCCGCTCCGCCCGCGCCAGCCCCAGGTGCGGTGCCCGAGCGCAGCGACCCGGCCGCCGTATCCCCGGCGACCGCCCGATTCACGGCTGTGACCTCGGCATCCAGCGCAGCTTCCGCCTGCGGCGACTCGGCGGCGGATTCCGCCGCGTCTTCCTCGGCCGCCGCCCGCCGGGCCGCGTCCGGGTCGGATTCAGCTTCCAGGGCTTCCCGAGCTTCCGGGGCCAGTGGCGGCGGTGCGGGGAAGCTCGGCGCCTCCCGGGGCCGCGGCGGGCTGCCCGACGACACCGAGGCCAGCTCCTCGTCCGCGGTGGGCACGCCGGACAGGTCGAGGTCGGTCTTCGGCAGGAGGTCCGGCGGCGGCCTCTCCTCGCGTTCCTCCCGGTCGACCGCGGACTCCGGCGACCCGAGGTCCGCCTCGGGCGTCGCCACCTCGCCGGTTGCGGCGGAGTCCAAGCCGAGCGGCTGCTCGTCCGGTCCGGCCTCGTCACCAGGCCGGTCGAGGACGTTGTGCCGGGCGAGCGGCCCGTTCGGATCCTCAGCGATCGTGTCGGCCCGGCTCTCCACGGCCTCGCCCACGCCACCGGCCGCACCATCACCAACCGGCCCGCCGGCCGCCGGCTCACCGGCTCCCGCAACCGGCGCGGCCGCCGCGACGGGCTGAGCCCCGGGCGCGCCGGTGCCCGCCTGTTCCGGAACAACGTCGCCGGCTTTCGCCTTGTCCTGCTCCTCCTTGCCCTCTTTCTCGTCGCGCTCGCCCTCGGCCTTCTCCTTCTCCGCGTCCTCGCGCTCTTTCTTCTTTTCTTCCTCGTCCTTCTCCGTCTCGGCTTTCTCGTCCCCGGTCTCCTTCGGAGCCTTCTCCTCGGACGGTTCCTCGCCCGGCTCCAGCTCCTCCGATGCCTCCCCGGGCGCCTCCGATGCCGCTTCGCCAGGCTCGGCAGTGCCGGATCCAGGCGCCCCAGATCCAGGCGCCTGCGAGCCGGTTGCCTGCGATCCGGGCGTCTGAGATCCGGGCGCCTGCGAGCCGGTTGCCTGCGATCCGGGCGCTTGCGAGCCGGTTGCCTGGGATCCGGGCGCTTGCGAGCCGCGTGCCTGCGAGCCCTGTGCCTGGGATCCAGGCGTGCCAGTGCCAGCGCCCGCCGCGGACGTCTCGCCCTCCGCCTCACGCAGCTTGCGCTGCTGCTCCTCCTCCGCGCCGGATTCCTCCCGCGACTGCTGCTCGCGCCGCCTCTCTGTGTCCGGGTCGATGACCGGCTCCGGCACCGCCGCGGACTCGACCGCCCCGTCTCCCGGCGAGGCGTCGGCTTCGGCCGTGATCGCCGTGACCCGCACGAACTCAGCCGAGGTGAGCCGATCCTCCAGCCGTTCCAGCACGTTGTACCGAAGCTCCGGCGCCAACCGGGCCAGCTGCATCCGCACCCGCCCGGAGGCGTCCGCGGGGTCACCGCGCAGGCTGCGCACCACCCCAGCGGCGATCCGGTCGACGAGCGTGGCCGGATCAAGCACATCGCCACGCCGCCGATCCGCCGTAGCCGTGGCGTAACGCAGCCACCTGGCACCGACCTCCCCGCCCGCCGCAACGGTCGCCGGCCCGCCGCCACCGGCGACACTCGCCCGCCCGCTGCCACCGGCGACAATCGTCGACCCAGTTTCGCCAGCCCGCCCGGTGCTGCCGGCGACCGCCTCCGCCTCCCGCTCCACGGGCTCGACCGGCCGGCTGACCGCCCCGCTGTCGCGGCCCAGCAGCAGCGCTCCGGGCGCGTCCGGCGCCTGCACCGTGTGCAGCAATTCGTGTGCCAGCAGGCGCGCCCCGTCCACAGTCCCCGGCCGGTATCGCCCCTCAGCGAAGTAGATGTCCTGCCCGACCGTGACGGCCTCAGCCCCGAGGAGATCAGCGACCGCGGCCGCGTCCCGGTCGGCGTGCACCCGCACCCGCCCGAAGTCGTAGCCGAGCCGCTGCTCCAACTCGCGCCGCACCCCGGGTTCCAGCGGCCGCCCCGGCGCCGCGAGCACTTCCCGCAGCTCCTGCGGCGCACGCGGCGCCGCAGGCCGCCGGCCGCGCTTGTCATCCCGGCCCGGCTTCGGCCGAGCCGGCGCCCGAACCGGCGCCGGCGCGGTCACGGCCGCCTCCCGCCGCCGAAGTCCGCGCCGCCGTCCACCCGGCCGTCTTCGCTGCCCGCCAAAGCGAAGCCGCTCGCCGGAGCCACGCCGCCCGCCGCAGCGAAGCCGTCCGGAGAAGCCGTGCCGCCTGCAGGAGCGAAGCCGTTCGGAGAAGCCGTGCCGCCCGCCGGAGCGAAGCCGTCCGGAGAAGCCGTGCCGCCCGCCGCAGCGAAGCCGCCCGCGGAAGCCGAACTGCCGGCCGCAGCCAAGCCGCCCGGAAGAGCCGAACCGCTGCCGGCGACCCTGCCCTCGGCCGATCCGCCCAGCCCGCGATAGACCGACCGCGCCAGCGCCCGCCCCACCCGCCGGGGCGATCCACCGAGCGCGATCCCCGGCACCGAGCCCACCTCGTCCACAGCGCGGGCCTCCGAGGGCATCCCACCCTCGGCCAGCAACCTCCCCAGCTCAGCCGCGAACGCCGCCGCCAACCGATCCCGGGCAGCACGCGACAGCCCCGCCGGCAGCACCAGCGACCCGATCTCCACGTGCACGCTCACACCCACCCGGCCACCTCCGCCGGGGTCAGCGACCGGTCCAGCTTCTGGTACTCGGTCCGCGCCGCCGCCCGCACGTGCCGCATCCCCAGCCGCGCGCCCTCCTCGGCCGCGAGGAACGCCGCCGACAGGGCCACGTTGCGGATGCTCCCGCCCGCGATCGTCAGCTGCGCCAGCCGGGAGAAGTCCAGCCCGTCGGCCGGCGCCCCGAACGGGATCACCCGCCGCCAGATCTCCTCCCGCTCCACCGGACCCGGGAACGGAAAATCAACCACGAACCGGATCCGCCGCAGAAACGCCGTATCCAGCGCCTTCTTCATGTTCGTGGTGAGGATCGCCAGCCCTCGATACGCCTCCATCCGCATCAGCAGGTAGCTGACCTCGATGTTCGCGTACCGATCGTGACTGTCTTTGATCTCGCTGCGCTTGCCGAAGAGCGCATCGGCCTCGTCGAAGAGCAGTAGCGCACCGCCGCGCTCGGCGGCGTCGAAGACGCGCCGCAGGTTCTTCTCGGTCTCCCCGATGTACTTGCTGATCACCTGGGACAGGTCGATCACGAACAGGTCGAGCCCGAGCGACGCCGCCAGCACCTCCGCGGCGAGCGTCTTCCCGGTGCCGCTGCCCCCGGCGAACAGCGCGGTCACCCCGAGCCCGCGCCGCAGCACCGACGCGAAGCCCCACTCCTCGTAGACGACCCCGCGCTGCCGCACGTGCGCGACGATCTCGCGCAGCGTCTCCCGCTGCGGCTCGGGCAGCACCAGGTCCTCCCAGCGCGCCGACGGTTCCATGCGGCGGCCGAGTTCGTCGAGTGCCATCCGCGCTTCGGCGAGCCCGGCCTGCCACGCGGCGTCCGGCTCATCGGATGCCGAGGCGCGCCGCGCGGCGGCACGGATCACGTGCGCGGGCAGCGAGAATTGCGCGGCCAGCTCGGCCGCCGGGCGGCCGAGCGCCTCAGCCCACAGCTGCCGCTGCGCCTCGGCGTCCAGAGCGGGGACGACATGCCGGCTCCGCAGGGTCCGTCCCGGTGGCAGCGGGTCGTCGCAGGAGACCAGCACGGGTACGGCCAGGGCCCCCAGAAACGCATCGAGTCGTGCCCGGTCCGCCCCGTCCGCCTCGACCAGCAGCGCCGCCGGCAGCAGCATCGCCTCGCGTTCCCACAGCCGCCCCAGGGCTTCCATCTCCACGGGGTCGCCGGGAAGATCTTCGCCCCGTAGCACGTACAGCGAGACCCCACCCGCGGCCGCGACCGCCGCGGCGATCTCCGCGCGGGTCTGCCGGTCCGCGCCGACCAGGTCGGCCGCCGCGGGCGGCCCGTCCCCGTGCCAGCCGGCGGCGACCGCATCGGCGACCCGCTGGTGCGCCGGCGGGAGTGTCCCGTCCGGTTCCGGCACTCGGCTGACCAGCCCGTGCAGTTGCGCCGTCAGGTAGGGCACGCCGAGCAGGAAGTGCAGCACCCGCTCGTCGATGCGCAGCCGGGCCGCGGTGAGCACCCCCTGGTCGGCGACCTCCAGCAACCGCCACCGGCGCAGCGGCGCGACCGGGGTGAGCGCGCTCCAGTGCGGCTCGTCGAGCACCGCGAGCGCCAGCCCGAACGTCGGGTACGCCACCCCGCCCGCCTTCGCGCACCGGTCCCCGGCGCTCGGTTCGATCTCCATGGCTGCGGCCAGCACCAGCACGTCGCGTTCGAAGCCGGTGAGCCCGAACGCCGCGCAGACCACGTCGAGCGCGCTGGCCCCGGTCTCCTCGACGTCGACGGAGGAGTCGTCCAGCCGCGCGAGCACCCGCTGCACGGCCGCGACCAACGCCTCCCGGTGCATCGCTACACCTCGACCGTCGGTCCGGAGTAGACGCCGTCCGCCGTCTCCAGCGGACTCTGCGCGCCGTCGACCTGCACCCGCACCAGGTACCTCCCGGCTTCCACGCCCGGTGTCGGCACCAGGAACCGGTCGGTGGTGGCGCCCGCCACCGCGAGCGGGTGCGGCGCGTCGAACCGGTAGCTGCCGCCGGGCCCGTCGAGCAGCAGGACCGCCCGCTGGTCGGCGCGCACCGGCAGGTCCAGCACCACGGTGACACCACCGGCTCCGGCGTTGACCTGGCGGATGCGCGGGCGCCGCACGTAGGCGACCGCGTTCGACTCGAGCAGCGGCCGCGGCTGGTCGCCGAAGAGCACGTCGTAGCGCAGCTGCACCGGGTGCGGCCCGGGTGGCAGCCGTTCCGGCTGGCCGATGATCACCCGGCGCTCGTCGGCGGCGCGCACCGGCACCGGCAGCCCGGCGACGTGCGCGGTCATGCCGGGCCGGGCCAGTCCGCTGCCGATCAGCACCAGGTCGCGGTCGGCGGTGACCGGCCCGCTGTCCGGGACGCCGCCCGGCGCGACGGAGAGCACCCGGTCCACGGCCGGGGTGACGATCGGTTCCACCACGATCCGCCGGTCGCGGACCGGCAGCCCGGCGATCGGCGCGGTCCGCCCGTCGAGCAGCACCGCCGACGCCTGATAGCAGACCGACAGCCCATAGGGTGTCTGACCGAGCATCTGCCACAGCCGCGACATGTCGTCCAGGTCGAGCTGGTTCGGCGTGAACCGGACCCGCTGCGCCGACGCGGCGAGGTCGCTCCCGGTGAGGAACGCCCGCTCCGCAGCCGTCTCGATGTCCGCGACGGAGAGCAGCGGCTCCTCGTAGAGGCTGCGTACCACCGACCCGAGCAGCCGCTGCGGCACCAGCTCCGACTCCGCTCCGTAACAGCTGATCACGTAGTGCAGGTCGACCGCGGCCTGCGCGCGCCGCAAGGTGGTGCCGTCGGTGGCCCGGGTCGGCGCGTCGCTGCTGCGCAGCGCGCCGTTCGGCGTCAGCTGGTAGAGGAAGACCGTGATGGTCGGGTCGTCCGGCGGGTCGGCGGGCGGCCGCCCGGCGACCACGTTCACCCCGAGCGGCACGTCGGCCTGCACCGACCGGGAGATGAACAGCCGCAGCGCCTCGGTGACGGTGGCGAGCGCGAGGGCGTTGCTCATGGCGCCTCCTCCCGCCCGAGATGCCGGTCCAGGCTGACCCTGGGCGCGGGCCGGCCGGCCGCGCGCCGCTGCGGGCGCTCCTGCGCCGGCGCCGCGGCGGTGACCTCGAGACGCCCGATGCTGACCTTGATGACCTGCTCCGGCGGCGCGGCCCGCGCCGGCTCCGCCGCGGGCGCGCGGCGAGCATCGAACGGCACGGCCGGCACGCGCCGCGCGGCCAGCGGAACACCGGCTTCCACCGATTTCGGTACGGTCGTCAGCGCCCCCGTGGCTTCCCCGGGTTCTCGGTGCCGTGACTCGGCGCGTTCCACCAGGCGCTCCACCCGCAGCACAGCGGGCGACGCCGGTGACGAAACGGGTGGCGCCGGGGCGGCGACCGGAGCTGTGGCAGCCGGCGTCGTGACCGGCTCGACCGGAACCACCGGCGCCGGCACCGGCACCGCGATCGGCCGGCTCTCCTCGGGGGCGGCCGCCTGCACCCGCTGTGTCACCGCCGCCACCGCCGGAGCGGCCGGCGCCGGTGCCGGCACCGGCGCCGCGTCGACCTCCACCTCCTGGATCTCCAGGCCGGTCCGCTCGAACAGCTGGGGCAGCCGCGGGCGCACCCATCCCGGATCCGCCGCCGGCGCGCCCCGGGCCCGGCTCACCAGCCGGTCGAAGAAGTCGGGCTCAGGCATGGCCGCTCAACTCCAGGTAGTACCGCCGCCGGGTGGGGCTGATCGCCAGGATCTCCGCCTCGCTCCAGCCGTAGGTGACAGCCAGCAGGTGCACGTCGAGCAGCGTGGCGCGGGCCCACGCGTCCAGTTCCGCCCAGAGGTAGGTGCCGATGTCCAGCGGTGCCGCGCACGCCGCCCCGCACCCCACGCACGGCACGGTGAACCGCAGGTCGGCGCCCGGGTCCGCCTCCGCCAACGCGGCGATGAGCCGGTCGGCCACCCCGTCCGGCAGGGGCTGGGCTGTGGGCGTACCGTCGCGGTCCGAAGCTTGCAGGCAGCGTGCCAGCAGGGCCGATCGTGCGGTGCCGGCGGGCACGCCGGCCACCGCGAGCAGGTCGCCGGAGGTCGGCGGCCGGGCCGTGACGCGCCACCCGCCGTGCGTCACGGTGACCGCCGGCGGCGGGTCGGTCACGGCGCTGAGCAGCTGCGTCACGTCCACGTCGAACTCCAACTCCTCTCCGCAGCGCGCGCAGGCGAGCCGTCCGGTGAGCCGCTCGCCGAACAGGGCCCGGCGCAGCCGCAGCAGGTCGCCGTCACGCCGGCCAACGGGCGTGGCGAGGAGCTCCTCCGGGTCGCCGTCGCGGGCGAGGGTGTGCAGCAGCACGGTGCGCCGCGAGCCGGCCGCCGCCAGCCCGGACTCCCAGACCGCGAGCAGGTCGGCTGCGGCGGTCATGTCAGGCCGGCGACTGGATGGTGGGCTCCTCGGGCTCGGGCACCTCCAGATCCCGTTCCCAGCCCTCACACTCGAGTTTGAGACTCTGAATCGCGACCGCGTTGGCGTTGGCGTCCATCTCGCCGAGCGCCTGGAACTCGCTCGGCCAGCAGCGATACAGCTTGTACGCCACCGCGACCTGACCGGCCTCGTTGAGCACCTGGATCACCACGTCCTTGCGGAAGTCGCGCAGCGACACCTCGGAGCCGAGGCCGCCGCCGACCACCCAGGCCTTGGTCGCCCAGTCGTCGAACGCCTTGTCGTGTGTCAGGCCCTTCTCCAGCGTGACCGCTTCCACCTCGGAGCGTCCCGGCGATTTGCGGGGAGTGCTCGGATCGCCGCCGCTGCGGTGCTTGACCACCTCGGTGGTCCGCTTCAACGGGCTGATCTTGCTCACCCCGGCGACGACCCGCCCGTCCCAGAGGACCAAAAATTTGAAGTTCTTGTACGGATCGAAGCGCTGCGCATTCACCATGAACTCGGCCATATGCTGTCAAACCTCCACCTGGCCGGCCAACTGCGTAATCTTCACTATCAGGAACTCAGCTGGCTTGAGTGGCGCAAAACCGACTAAAACGTTCACAATGCCGCGGTTGATGTCGTCCTGTGTGGTCGTGTCCCGGTCGCACTTGACCAGGTAGGCCTGCCGTGGCGAGGTCCCCTGGAACGCGCCCTGCTGGAACAGCGAGTGCATGAACGCGCCCACGTTCAGCCGGATCTGCCCCCAGAGCGTCTCGTCGTTCGGCTCGAAGACCACCCACTGGGTGCCCCGGTAGAGGCTTTCCTCGATCATCAGCGCGGTACGCCGCACCGGCACGTATTTCCACTGCGACGCCAGCCGGTCGGCGCCGTCGAGCGTCCGGGCGCCCCAGACCACCGGGCCGACCACGGGCATCATCCGCAGGCAGTTGACACCGAGCGGGTTCAGCAGACCGTTCTCCGGGTCGGTGAGCCGCACCGTCAGCCCGCGTGCCCCGACGATCCGCGCCGCGGTGCCGGCCGGTGCCCTCCACACGCCTTCGCCGTCGCTGCGCGCGATGATCCCGGCGATCGCGCCGCCCGGCCCGAACTCGCGCACCTGCCCGGTCAGCGGGTCGGTGAGCAGCACGTGCGGGAAGTAGAGCGCCGCGTGGTCACCGCGGATCGAGTCGAGCGTCTCCAGCCCCGCGCGGGCCGCGTCCAGCGTCCGCCACGCGGCCGGGCTCTCCACGATCAGGAACATCCGTTTCGACTCGCACAGCACCCGCGCCTCGGCCAGCACCGCGACCTGCTGATCGAGGTTGTCCAGCGCGCTGACCCCGGGCAGGACCAGCAGGTTCACGTCGTCGACGTCGCGCAGCGCGTGCATGCCGGTCTTCTCGTCGGCGGAACCGAGGAAGTCCGCGAAGCCGGGCATCGAGCCCTGAGCGCCGTCGCGGAACGGGAAGCCGGACGGGTTCGTGGTGCCGGCGAGCCCGAGGCCACCGTCGCCCGGGAAGACGATCACCGTGTCCGGTTCGCCGGAGAGCACCTGGAGCCGGTTGTCGCCGGTGACCCGGACCCGGGCGCCGGAGAAGGCACGCTGCCCACCGGCGTTGCCGCGCAGCCCGCGCTCCAGCAGGAGCGCCAGCTGTTGCAGTGAGGCCGGTCCGGTCGCGCCCTGCGGCAGCAGCGGGAACGTGATGGTGGATTCGTCGCGTTCCTCGACCGCGGCCTCGATCTCGGTGTCACTGACGTCCGGCAGGGCGTCGAACTGGTCGGAGACCGTGCCGGACGCGTCCGGCCGGGTGTCGTCCGGCGCCCCCGCCGGGGCAGCCGCGCTGACCAGCGTGGAAGCCGAGTTGATCCGGTCGACGGCGGTCGCCGGGGTTAGCCCGGTGTGCGTCTCGGACCGCTCGCCGGAAAGGTCGGCGATCCGCAGGTCGAAGGTGTCCGCGTCGGCGCCGTGATCGACCGACACCCGCAGGTTGTCGCCCCAGTCGCCGGGCTCGCGGGCGGTGAGCGTGAACAGCTGCGTGCCGCCGCTGGACAGTGTCGCCGTGGACCCCTCGGCGCCGGGCGCCAGTCGCACGATCACGGCGATCCCGCCACCGTTGAGGAAGAACTGTTGCACCGCGTAACTGAGCGGGCTGTCGGCGGTCAGCCCGCCGAACTGTCTCTCGAAGTCACCGAAGCTGGTGACGGTCGTCGCGCCGCCCGTCGGGCCGCGCGTGGTGTAACCGACGAAGGCGGTGACCGACGTGGAGACCGTCGTGATGGTGCGCACCGCGCTGGGGAGCTCTTCGATGTAAACGCCGGGATAGGTCGGTGTGACGGCCATGGCACCTCCGGTCCGCTCCAGTCCGCAAACAGCGTCGACGGCGCGGCCGGCTCATCCCCGTGTCGTCGAGCATGCTCAACTCGACACACCATGGCCGCGCCCTGTGCCATTGTCAATGCCCTCGGCGCGGGCCGTCCCGGGTGATCATCAGTCCGTTCAGCGGCAGGCCGTGCCGCGTGAAATCACATCGACATTACCGAATGTCAAAGCAACTTAAGCCGCCTTTCATGATCGAAAAGCGTATGCATGCTGAGCTGCTGATTCGCGGAATATTCGATCAGTGCGAGCAGGTGATGACTCGATCTTGGTGCGCGGCATGGCGTCTGATAGCTGACAGTTGTCGGGAGGCAAAACGTCATGTCGGAATCCGGTCTTGCCTGTTCGTTGACTTGGTGGAAAAAGGTCCGGCGCGAGTGAGTCCACCCGCGACAGTCGCCTTTTCTAGATCATTTTCCGGGGCGATCCGCGCAGGATCCAGTGGACCGTGCTGACCACGACGGTGATCAGCGCGGTCGCACCGTTAGATCCGGATCAGTTCCTTCTCGGCCTGTTCCTCGGTCCGTGGCGCATGCTGATTCGGCGTTGAGCGTGCGGCGCGGTCCACGTTCGGCGTCGGCGTGGCCAGCCTGGTCCGCAGATACCCGGACAGCGGCCGCTCCACCAGCCGGTGCAGGAGCCACGAGGCGAGCAGCATGGCGGCCACGGTGATGCCCAGCGTCACGTAACGCGGGCGCACCTCCCGCAGGTTGTAGATGATCACCCAGCCGATCTTCTCGTGCAGCAGGTAGAGCGGGTAGGTGAGCAGCCCGGCGCTGGTCATCCAGCGCCAGTTGAGCCGGGTGAACCAGCCCAGCGCCACCCCGGCCATCAGCACGTAGAAGACGGTGACGAGCAGAACCCCGGCCGCCCCGGACAGTGGGCGCTTCAAGGCCTCGCCGACCTGGCCGACGGCCTCGTACGTGTGGTGCTGGGCGACCAGCCAGGAGAAGGCCACGAGACCCCACACCTTGAGGTCGTGGCCCCGCTTGTGGATCAGGAAGAAACCGATGCCGCCGACGAAGTACGGCGCGTAGTCCGGCATGAAGATCGAGGTGAGCACCGGCATCTTCGCCTCGACCGTGTAGGCCGAGACGATCAGCCAGGCGTATCCGAGGCCCAGCACCCGGCGGGCGGTCAGCCCCCACCACACCACCAGCCCGAAGAGCAGGTAGAAACGCGCCTCGGCCCAGAGCGTCCAGTAGACGCCTTCCACCCGCGGCGCCCCCAGCGGCTGCTGGAGCATGGTGAGGTTGACCAGGACGTCGCTCCAGGTTCCCTCCAGCGGGCGGGGCATCGTCCAGATCGTGGTGACCGTGACGGTGATCAGCACCGCCGCCCAGTACGCCGGAAAGAGCCGGACGATCCGGGACCGGGCGAACGCGCCGGTGCTGCGCCCCCAGCTGCTCATGCAGATCACGAAGCCGCTGATCAGGAAGAACAGTTCGACGCCGAGCCACCCGTACGCGGCGATGCCGCTCAGCTGAGGAAACGCGTGCTGCGGCGACGGCACGTCCCACGCGTCCGCGGCGCCGGTGAAGGCGGCGTAGTGGTACAGGACCACCATGAGCGCGGCGACCAGACGGAGACCGTCCAGGAAGGCCATCCGCGGGCGCGTGGCGGTCACCTGAATCCGGCGAGGCGATGTCGAAGTCGGCACCGAGAGGAGGATACAGACCCGGCATATCGGACAAATGTTCGGGGGTTAACCGGGCAAAAGCCGATTCCGGGGCTGGTCGCCCTCTTCAGCCGGGGAGGAGAGACACACGTCGAGGCGATCGGGACCATGCGCCACGACGGTGGCGCGCCGATGCGCCGGGACACGCTCTTCCGGATGGCCTCGACCTCCAAGCCGGTCACGGTTGCGGCGACGATGATCCTGCTCGACGAGTGCCGGCTGCGGCTGGACGACCCGGTCGAGCGGTGGCTGCCCGAGCTCGCCGGCCGGCGGGTGCTCACGAGCATCGACGGCCCGCTCGACGACACCGTGCCGGCGCAGCGGCCGATCATCGTCCGGGACGTGCTGACCTCCACCTTCGGTCTCGGCATCGACCGCACGGCGCTGGGCACCCCGATCATGAACGCGGTCTTCGAGCAGGGGCTGACGCCCGACCTGCCGACGCCGATGCCCGAGCCGGACGAGTGGATGCGCCGGCTCGGCACGCTCCCGCTGATGCGCCAGCCCGGGCGGCACTGGCAGTACCACATCAGCAACGACCTGCTCGGCGTGCTCGTCGCCCGGGTCACCGGGCAGTCGTTCGAGACGTTCCTGCGGGAGCGGCTGTTCGAACCGCTGGGCATGAGGGACACCGGTTTCCACGTCGGGGCCGGCGACCTCGACCGGCTGCCGCCGCTGTACGCCCCGGACGCGCAGACCGGCGAGTTCCACGTGTGGGACCCGGCCGAGGGCGGGCGGCACAGCTCACCGCCGGCGTTCCCGGGCGGCGACGGGGGACTGGTCTCGACCGTCGACGACTACCACGCCTACTTCCGGATGCTGCTCAACCACGGCGTGCACGGCGGCGAGCGGATCCTGTCGCGGCCCGCCGTCGAGCTGATGACCACCAACCGGCTCACGCCCGAGCAGCAGGACGCCCGCACCGCTATGGCCCGCGACACCGTGCACATCTCGTTCGGGCAGGGGCAGCACGGCGGCTAGGGCTTCGGGATGGCGGTGCGCACCTACCGCGGTGACTACGCGCCGGTCGGCCAGTTCGGCTGGGACGGCGGCAGCGGCACCTCCACCTACGCCGACCCGGCCAACCAGCTCACCGGGATCCTGCTCACCCAGGTCGGCATGACCGTCCCCGACCCGGCCCGGGTGATCCACGACTTCTGGACCACCCTCTACCAGGCGGTCAACTGATCCGGCCGTGCAGCGCCCTGGTCAGCCGCGGCACCGCGTCGTCGGGTAGTCCACCGCCGTTGCTCAGCGCCTGCGTCACGATCTCCTGGAAGGTGCTGCTGAACAGCGCGTAGTGGGTGGTCTCCGGACGGGCCCGCGCGTTGTCCAGCGCCTGCCGCAGGGTCGGGGCGTAGGGACGGTTCTTCAGCACCAGCGGATCCTCGTAGGCGGCGGTCCGGGTGGCCGCCAGCCCGCCGTCACGAAACAGGCGGCGCTCGCTCTCCTCACTGGTCAGGAACCTGATCAGTTCCTGCGCGGCGCGCGGATTGTCGGTGCTGCTGGCCACGGCCAGGTTCTGCCCGCCCAGCACGCTGGGACCGGGCAGCGACCGTACGTCGAAGTCCTGCATCGGCTGGTCCCCGGCGCGCAACTGGCCGTACGCCACCGGCCAGTTCCGCATCAGGGGAACCTTGCCGCTGCGGAACGCCTCCCGGCTGGTGTCCTCCCGGAAGGTCATCGACCGGGGGTGGACCGCGGGCAGCAGGCCGTCGACCTGGTTCAGCGCGTCGGCCAGCTTCTTCAGCCCGGCCCGGGCCGGTTTGCTGTCGATCACCACGAGGTCCTTCTCGGCGTCGTACACCTCGCCGCCCTCGGCCCAGATGGCTTCCAGCGCGCTGACGGTGAGTCCCTCGTACGCATCAAGAGGGGTGACGAAGCCCGCCTCGATGCCGGGCACGGCATCGGTGAGCGCCCGGACGTCGTTGGGGCCCGGCGGCAGCGCCGCCGGCAGGGCGCTGCCCGGCACGCTCGTGCGGTAGTAGAGCAGGCCGGCGTCGGTGTTGAACGGCAGCGCCCACAGCTTGCCGTCGAACCTGCAGGTCTCCAGCGGTGCGGCGAGGAAACCGCTGGTGTCGGTCGACTCGTCGAGCGGCAGGATGAAACCGGCCGAGGCGAACGCCGCGGTCCAGGTGGTGTCCAGGTTGTAGACGTCGGCGTCCGGGGCCTCCGACTGGGCGGTCGCCCGCATCTCGCTGTGCTGGGCGTCCGCACTGCGGGACAGGCTGACCAGCCGGGCCGGTGTCTCCGGGTGCAGCTTGTTCCAGTCCTCGATGAGCTGCTGGCGCTGCCCGCCGGTGCTCTCGTCCACCCCGGAGTAGATGACCAGTTCGGCGCGGCCGGCCTGCTGTGCGGCCGGTGGCTCGTCCCGGATCAGCTCGCGGGCGCTGGTGATGCCCACCATGGCGATCACACCGACCGCGATCCAGGTGAGCTTCCGGCGGAACTCCTGTCGCGTCCGTCCCGCGCGCACGTCGGGCGGGTTCTGGCTCATATTCCGCTCCACAGGGTCTCGAAGAGCTCGGCCATGGTCTCCGGAATCTCCTCCGGGCCGGCCGTCAGGCAGGCGCCGCGGCCGGCGCGGGTCAGCTGGTAGAGCGGCCCCGGCCCGGTCCGGCCGTCGACGTCGTCGCAGCGGGCCTCGCCGGTGGCGATCACATAGAGCCGGACGTCGGCGCGGGTCAGGCGCCGGACCTCGGCCAGCGTCTGCCGCAGGCCGGGCCGGGTGCCGCTGTTCTCGCCGTCGGTCAGCACCACCAGCGCCCGGATCCGGTCGCCGCCGGTCCCGGTGGCGAGCTTGCTCATGCCGGCCACGATCGTCGCGTAGAGCGGTGTCCCGCCGTCCGGCTCGACGGTGCCCAGGGCGTCGACGACCGCCCGCCGGTGCTGCGGCGAACCCGCGGCGACCCCGACCAGCTCGTTCGACGGGCGGCCACGGGGGACGGGGAACGCCCACAGCCCGAACTCGTCGTTCGCGCCGAGCTGCCCGAGGGCCTCGCCGACACCCTGCGCCGCCACGGTGAACCGGGTCGTCCGCGCGGTGCCGGTGGGCTCGGCCATCGAACCCGAGGTGTCCACCGCGAGCAGCACCCGCCCGGGGCGTTTGGCCTGCTCGTACACGGTCATGGTCTTGCGTGGCTCCTGCGGGAGGCAGGCGTTGCGGTCCAGCTCGGAGCAGGCCGGATGGGGTTCGTCGAGTCCCGACTCGTGCAGGAACGAGTCGGCGTCCGCGCTGCGCAGCCACTCGCGGAACCGGTCGACGGCCCGGCGATGCCGGGCGCTGGTCCAGGTGAACTGCACCAGCGGGTGATCGAGCGCGGGCGCCGACTTGACCACCACCGGTTCCGGAAGGTCCCGGGGCGGCGGGATCGGGGCCGTGCAGCCGGCCCCGCCCAGCGCCTTGCCCTCGACGAACCGCTGCCAGGTGCGCTGGCTGGTCAGCACGGCGGCCGGCACCTTACCCTCCCGCAGGTAGGCGCAGAGCAGGCTGACCTCGTTGATGCCGGCGCTGGTGGAGTTGAAGACGATGCGGGCGCGCTTGTGCGCCACCTCCGGTTCGACCATCTCGCCGGCCGCGTCGCGCAGGTAGACGTCGGCGGCGAGCAGGCCCGCGGTCGAGGACTGCGGGTCCGCCGCCGACAGCGCCGGCGCCGGCCGGCGCCGGTCCAGCAGCGCCGACACCATCTTCGGCAGGGTGTCGGCATCCGACTCGGGTACGGCGGTCACGTCCGTCCCGGCCAGCACGATCGGTGACGACCCGATCGAGGTGACCCGCTCCAGCGGCGACGGCAGGGTGCCCTTGACGGCGATGTCCTGCACCTGGCGCACGTCGAGCATCGAGTCGGGCAGCCACACGTCCGGGCGCGGGCCCAGTTGTTCCAGCGGGCGTTCCTTCCGGGCGTCGGCCCACTGCCGGGCGAGCGCGCCGCTGACCGCGGACGTCGTGGCGGCATAGACGTACGGATAGACCGCCGGGCACCCGTCGTTGTCGGCGGCGGTGGCCCTGGCGTACGCCCGCGCCACCTCCCGGGTGAGCTGGGCGCCCTCCGGCGAGGCGAGAATGCGCAGCTCCAGAGCCTGGGGGCAGTTGTCGTCGCGGGTGTACCGCACCATCGCCACCGCCGCGCCGACGACCAGCACCATCCCCATCGCGGCGGCCACGACGATCCGGCTCCGCGGCGTCATGCCGCCCGGCAGGGAGTAGACCTTGCCGAGCATCCACGCGACGGACTGGTGATATCCGAGAGTCCAGATGCTGGCCCCGGCGATCACCGTCGCGGAGATGCCCAGCAGTAACGTGTTGTTGGCCCGCTCCAGGGCGAACTGCGCGACGCCCGCGAGGGCCAGGGCAACCAGAGCGGTCACGACATGGTGCGGGCGCCGGCCGTTCCCGGACTGGCCGGTGTCCTCAGGATCAGGCAATCGGAATGCGCCTCCACCGGACGGGGGTGTGAGAGGGGCCACAGTACCCCTACGCACGCTCCAGTTTAGGCAGAGCCGCAACGTTGATCTATGTGTGCCGCCGGGCGGGTCCGGCGGAAGAATTCGGCGGGGGATGTCAAGACGGCCGCGGCCGCTCCGACCAACCGGCGAAGAGACCCGAGACGAGGAGAACGAGATGCGGTTCCTGATCAGCCTGCACATCAACCCCGCCGTGCTGGAGGCCCTGACCGACGAGGAGCGGGCGGCCATCGGCGACGGGCACGGGACGTTCATCGAGTCGATCAAGCAGTCCGGTGAGCTGATCACCACGCTGGCCCTGGTCGATCCGTCGCAGGCCGCGGTGGTGTCGGTGCGCAACGAGCAGCCGGTGGTCACCGACGGGCCGTTCCTGGAGGCCAAGGAGTTCCTCGGCGGCTTCTACCTGATCGACTGCGAGAGCCGGGAGCGGGCGATCGAGCTGGCCGCGCAGATCCCGGACACCCGCATCCCCGGCCTGGGCGTCGAGGTGCGCCAGGTGATGTTCGCCGACGGGAACCTCGACGCGTGACCCCAGCGGCCATCGAGGACCTGCTGCGGGAGTGCACGCCGCAGGTCCTCTGCGCGCTCGTCCGCCGGCACGGGCAGTTCGACGGGTGTGAGGACGCCGTACAGGAGGCGGTGCTGGCGGCGGCCGTGCAATGGCCGGCCGGCGGCGTGCCGGACAACCCGCGCGCCTGGCTGGCGACGGTGGCGTCGCGGCGGCTCATCGACCTGATGCGCAGCGACCACGCCCGCCGCGAGCGGGAGTCGGCGCTGGCCACCGAGGCGCCGCCGGCGGACGTGCCGGACGTCGACGACACGTTGCTGCTGCTGTTCCTGTGCTGCCACCCGGCGCTGACCCCGGCGTCGCAGACCGCGCTGACGCTGCGCGCGGTCGGCGGGCTCACCACCGCGGAGATCGCCCGCGCGTTCCTGGTCCCGGAGGCGACCATGGCGGCCCGGATCAGCCGGGCCAAACAGCGGATCAAGGCGGCCGGCGGCACGTTCACGGCGGACCCGGAACGGCTGCCGGTGGTCCTGCACGTGCTCTACCTGATCTTCAACGAGGGGTACGTCGCGTCGTCCGGCGCCGAACTGGACCGGGTCGACCTGGCCCGGGAGGCGATCCGGTTGACCCGCACGGTGCACGCGCAGCTGCCCGGCGACAGCGAGGTGACCGGGCTGCTGGCGCTGATGCTGCTCACCGACGCGCGGCGCGACGCCCGGGCCACGGCGTCCGGCGACCTGGTGCCGCTCGGCGAGCAGGACCGTACGCGATGGAACCGTGCCCTCGTCGACGAGGGCATGGAGCTGGCGAGGCAGTCGCTGGGCGGGGCGGCGCTCGGGCCGTACCAGTTGCAGGCCGCGATAGCGGCGACCCACGCGGACGCCGCCACCGCGGCTGACACCGATTGGCGGCAGGTGCACGCGCTGTATCTGATCCTGGAAAGGATCGCGCCGAATCCGATGGTGACCCTGAACCGGGCGGTCGCGCTGGCCGAGACCCAGGGCCCGGCGGCCGGGCTGGCGCTGCTGGCGACCCTGGACAGCGACGAGCGGATGGCCGGGCATCACCGGCTGCTGTCGGTGCGCGCCCACCTGCTGGAGAAAGCCGGCGACGAGGCGGGCGCCCACGAGTGCTACCGGCAGGCCGCCCGGTTCACGGCCAGCCTGGCCGAGCGGCGTTACCTGCAAGCGCGGGCCGCCCGCTGCCGCGGGTGAGCGGCGCCGGTCAGCGTTGCACCACGAGCCGGCGTGCCCGCAGCAGGCGCG
>NZ_JBEZZB010000174.1:0-20635 GCF_040638955.1 Actinoplanes sp. NPDC024001 | reverse complement strand
GCAGCGCGCAGAGAAGCGGTAACCCACCCGGACGCCGCGTGCTCCACGCGCAGCGTGGAGGGAATCTCCGTCCATTAGGGCGGAGAGGATGTCAATACACCGACGCGGCGCGGGCAGCAATGGACGCCGCTCGTGAGGAGATCGGCCGGCTGCAGGCGGCGATGGCCGCCGACGCCCAGCGCGCCGCCGAGATCAAGCTGGCTCTTGAGGCGCTGACCGTGTTCGACCGGGCAGCCCGCGAGGCGCTGCGCACCGTCGCCGGCGAGCAGCTGCGCACGGCCGCCGACACGCTGCCGGAGTCAACCGTGGACAGCGCGGCCGTGGAGACGGCGACCGGGCGGCTGCACGACCGGATCACGTTGTGGCGCCTGGACTACGCGTCGCAGCTGGCGCAGCGCGCGTCCCGGTTCGGCGCCGGGCCGGTCGACGTGGCGGACGTGCGCCACGGCGAGCTTCGTACCGTCGTCGAAGGGCTGCGACCGGAGCCTGCCGGCGCGGCCGACCGGGGACTGCGGGCCGCGCAGCGGTTCCTCGACCATCTGATCGAGGCCGGCCCGGAGAGCACGCGCCTGGCGTACGAGTCGGCGTACGGCTTCACCACGATGACCGCCGGCACGCTGTCCGACGTGTTCGAGAAGATCGTCAAGGAGGTGCCGCGGGCCGACCGCGCTGCCCTGTTCGAGATGCTCGACTCCGGCGTGATCGACGCCGAGCGGGTGAAGGACGTGCCCGGCGCCACCCGGCTCATCGGCTTCTTCAAGGATCACGAGAACCTGCGCGGCCCGGCGTTCGCCGATCGGGCCTTCGGTGAGGCGGCTCTGGTCGAGCGGGTGGCGGCCGGCATCCCGGTGGCGCTCGGAGCGGTGACCGAGATCGGCGGATTCCTGCGCGACGCCCACCGCGCCCAGGTCCGGCGGCGTCAGGCCGCCAGCCGCCACCGGCGTGCCGGCGCGGCGGCCGACCGGGTCGTGATCGTGGTCGTCGACGCTCCGGGCGGCTGGGCGGCAGCCCTGGCACGGCTGACGGCGGTGATCACCGCGTCCGGGCCGGACAAGGCGGCGGTGAAGGCGAATGCCGCCCGCCTGACCCGGCTGGAGACGGCGATCGCCGCGCTGCGCGCCGAACTGGCGACCGGTGCCGGCGAGCATGATTGTTAGTCTGCGCGCGTGCGACTCAAGTGGGGCCGGCCCGACGTGGCCCGCTACGCGGCCCGCCAGGGCGTGCCCGCCGCACCGGGGTTCGGCCTCGGCGTCACGTTCCTCGGCGTGACGACGCTGCTGGTCGCCGACGGCACGTCGGCGGTGCTGACCGACGGCTTCTTCTCCCGGCCCGGCCTCGCCCGTGTGGCGCTCGGCCGGATCGCTCCGGCACCGCACCGGATCGACGCGGCGCTGCGCCGTGCCCTGGGCGACGCGGGAGTCACCGGCCTCGACGCGGTGATCCCGGTGCACAGCCACTTCGACCACGCCATGGACTGCGCCGTCGTCGCCGCCCGCACAGGTGCGCTGCTTCTCGGAGGTTCCTCCACCGCGCACATCGGCCGTGGCGGGGGTCTCCCGCCGGAGCGCATCACGGTGGTCGAGTCCGGCGACAGCGTCACCTGCGGGGCGTTCACGCTGACCTTCATCGCGTCCGCACACTGCCCGCCGGATCGCTACCCGGGCACCATCGGCGCCCCGGTCGTGCCGCCGGCCCGGGCATCGGCGTACCGCTGCGGCGAGGCGTGGTCGCTGCTCGTCACCCACACGAGCGGCCGGACCGCCCTGCTGCAGGGCAGCGCGGGCTATGTCCCGGGATCGCTGGCGGGCCGTCGTGCCGACGTCGCCTACCTCGGTGTCGGCCAACTCGGCGTGCAGCCCGAGTCGTACCTGGAGGCGTACTGGGAGCACACCGTCCGCGCCGTCGGCGCCCGCCGGGTGGTGCTCACCCACTGGGACGACTTCTTCCGCGGCCTGGACCAGCCGCTGCGCGCCCTGCCCTACGCCGGCGACGACCTCGACGCCACCGTCCGCGTCCTGGATCGACTCGCCGGCGCCGACGGCGTCGCCCTGCATCTGCCCACCCTCTGGCGTCGTGAGAACCCCTGGGCGGACCTGCCCTGCTAGGTGTCGGTCAGCCGACAGTGCCGCCTCGCGCCGCTGGTAGCCACGATCACCTGAGTGGTACGGATCGCAACACGGCCCTCCGGTGGCGCGGAAGTGTCGGGCCTGGTGCCTATGCTGCCTGGCGCACCGGCAGCACCACCGGATCCGACCGCGATGAGGAGTCACAGCAGCGTGGAGCACCCTTCCGACTCGGCGGACGCACTCGGCGGCGAGTCCGGCCCGGATCTGTGGCTGCTCGCCGGCCTGCCCGGTGGCCTCATCGAGGCCAGCTATCTGACCCACCGGCAATATGCCGCCCAGTTCCGGCTGATCGTGGACGTGCTGCTGGCCCAGCAGCAGCACACGCTGACCGGCATCGCCGCGGCTGACCTGCCCGGTCTGCTGCGCGAGCACATCGTGCAACTCGGCGCCGACGCCGCGGTGCTCGACGACAGCGGCTTCAACCTAAAGGCGCGGATGGCCGACCTGCGACGGTGGCGGGTCATCCACATCTTCCAGGACCGGGTCACCCGCGACGCGGACTTCGTGCTCGACTTCGATCGCTACCAGCTGACCGAGACCGCGGCCCAGCTGCACCGGGCCGTGCTCACCCTGGGTGAGGATGTGGCGGCCGGCGCGGCGGCCACCCTGGCGCCCGGGGTGCTGACCGCCCAGCTGAGCGTCCTGAGCGCGGCGGCGGGCACCGATCCGGTCGCGGCGGCGGGCGCCTGGTCGGTGATCCAGACGACGTACCGGGGAATGGCCGACGCCGCGGCGAGCTGGCAGGCCCGGCTGGCCGGCGCGCTGGCCGGCACCCCGGACCAGCGCAAGGTCACCATCGTGCAGGAGACCCTGCGCCGCTACGTCGACATGTGGGGCGCCGGCGTCGACACCCACTCCGAGACGATCACCGAGGTGGTGCGCGGTCTCGCCACGGTCACCGACGGGCAGTGGCGGCGCATCGCCGTGCACACCCTCGGCGCCTCCGCCGACGACGCGGCGATCGACGAGCTGACCGGGTCCTACCAGCAGACCCTGAGCACGTTGCGGGCCTGGTTCGACGGGCCCGACTGCCAGGCCCGCCGGCTGCGCCGGCAGATGCGCGACACGATCCGTCCGCTGTTGAGCAGCCAGCGGGTGCTGGCCGCGGTCGGCGGGCACGTGTCGCGGCGTGCGGAGCTGCTGCGCCTGGCCACCGGGATCGAGACCGCCGCCGACGAGCAGCAGGCGTGGCGGCTGTGGTGTGCCGCCACCGGCCTGTTCTCGGCCCGGCACCTGCCCGGTGCCGCACCGGTCCCGCCCGGCAACGCCGGCGGGGTGTCCTTCTGGGACGCCGAACCGGTCGAGGTGGAGGCACGGCTGCGCAAGCAGGGCCCGAAAGCGACCGCCGGTGGCGCCCCGGCGCGGATCGCCGACCGCCGCGACGCCCGCCGCGCCGCACGGGAACTGGCGCTGCGGCGGCGCGACGAGGCCGCTGGCACCGAGGCGCGGGTTCTGGCCCGCTCGGGGCTGCCGCTGTCGCAGTGGCCGCAGGTCACCACGGCCGAGCTGGACCTGCTTCTGCTGCTGCTCGGCGCGGTCAACACCGCGCGCCCGGACCCGGACGGTGTGCGGTCCGCGGTCAGTGACGACGCCCGCTGGTCGCTGCGCGCCGACCCGGCGCCCGACGGCGCCCCGTCCGCGGTGGTGCACACCCCCGACGGGCGGCTGGTGCACCCCGACATCCGTCTGCACATCGAACCGTCAGGAAACCTCTCGTGAGCACCACCGCGGAGATCCGGGAAGCGCAACGGGCGTTCCTCGGCCTGCTCGAACGGCCGCTGGTCACCCCGGCCACCGACGCGGCCCTGCACCGGCAGATCGTCCAGCGCCAGCAGGCGGTGACCGACTACGCCCGCCGGGTCGGTTACCGCATCCAGCGCGTCGGGCACGCCGTACGCCTGATTCGCGTGCCGATCGACGGTGAGGTGACCGCGCCGCCGCGGCCGGCTGACGCGCCGTCGCCGCGGCTGCTGTCGCTGGCGTGCCGGATCGCGGCGTGCTGTGAGGAGATCTCCGGTGCGGTCACCCTGCAGCGGCTGTCGGACATGGTCCGTGACCTGACCGCGGCACCCGGCGTGCAGCTGTCGGTCTACGATCCCGACGACCGGGAGCAGCGCAAACAGCTGCGCGACGCCGCCGCGTTCCTGGCCGGCTGGGGGGTGCTGCGCCGCCGCACCAGCGACGAGCGGTTGCTGGACGAGTGGACCGAGTCCGGTGCCGGCCCGGGCGCCGGCTACGAGGTGGATCGGCACGCGCTGCTGCTGATGACCAGCCCGGACGTGCTCGCCCTGGCGCTGAACCCGGAGCCGGGCGGTGACGACGAGCAGGGCGCCACCCGTACCCTGCGGCATCTGCGGGCCCTGCTGGAGACGCCGTACCTCGCGTACGCCGACTTGCCGGCCGCGGAAGCGGACGCCTTGCGGATGGCGCGCGGCCTGCGCGCCGGCGACCTGTCGCAGATGACCGGCGGCACGCTCGAAGCCCGCGCCGAGGGGCTGCTGCTGGTGCTGGACGACGACGAGGAGAAACCGGCGACGGTGGCCGACTGGCCGAAGGCGCGGGCCGCCGACTGGGTGGCGCTGCTCGCCGCCGACCAGGCCGGACGCGACGGCACCCGGCAGCCCGACGGCACGGTGCATCTGACCAACGCCGAGGTCGACGCGGTGATCGACTACCTGATCGACGATCGCGGCGACTACATGAACAAACCCCAGAAGGGGGTGCCCGGGGCCGCCCGCCGCGACGCCGAGACCCTGCTGACCGAGTTGGGGCTGCTGACCGTCGCCGTGGACGGCTCCTGGACGCTGGCCGCCGCGGCGGGTCGCTACCGCGATCCCACGATCACCTTCACCGAGACCGGGGAGCGCACCCGATGATCCACGAGACGAACGACGCGCCGGTCGGGCCGGACAGCACCGACAGCCGGCTGGCCGCCTGGCGTGACGCGGTGGGCCGTGCCGCGCTGCCGGAACCCGCCCGCACCCGGTGGCAGGCGTCGCGCGCCGGGCTGGTGAACCTGTGGGAGTTCGACGTCGCGGAGTACTGGTTCGCCGACGGCCGCGCCCAGTTCGTCGGCGCCAACCAGTCCGGCAAGTCCACGCTCATGGCGTTGACCACCCTGACCATGCTGGCCGGTGCGCTGGACCGGCAGTACATCGACACGTTCGGCCAGTCCGACAAGTCGTTCCGCTACTACGTGGAGCCGACCGAGGACCCCCGCGATCGGCGCGACACCACCGCCCAGACCAACCGCGGCTGGGCGTGGATCGAGTTCTCCCGGCTCACCGAGGACGGCGAACCGGAGTACTTCACCGCCCTGCTGTACGCCCAGGCCAAACGCGGCGTCAGCCACATGCCCCCGGCCTGGCTGATCTGCCGGGGCAAGCCGCGGGTGCGCGCCGGCATCGACCTGGCGGTCGGCCGGGCCGCCGCCGAACCCCGCGACCTGCAGGACGTCGACGGCCTGACCGTCATGGACAGCGGCCGCAAGTACGCCGAGCGCATCGCCACCGAGCTGTTCGGGTTCACCGACACCGACCGGTACGCCACCGTGCTGGAGATGCTCAAGGTGTTGCGTACGCCGCACCTGGGCCAGCGTCTGGACCCCGACTGGTTCACCGAGCAGATCCGCGCCGCGCTGCCGCCGGTCGCCCGTACCGAGGTCGAGGAGCTGGCGGCCGGATGGCAGCAGCTCGAGCAGCTCAGCCGCGACCGGGACGACGCCGAGGCGGCCCGCGACGCCGTCGGCCTGTACCTGAGCAAGGCGTGGCGGCCGTGGGTGGAGGCGCTGCTGCGGGCCCGCGCCGACGCGGTTGTCGCGGCCGACGCCGCCGTCGCGGCGGCCGAGAACGCCGTGACGCTCGCCGACCGAGCCCTCGCCGAGGCCCAGCAGGAACTGAGCAGTGAGACCGAACGCACCGAGCAGTGTGAGACGCAGGCCCGCGACGCGCAGACCGCGCTGAACCAGCTGCTGCGCACCGACGCCTACCGGGACGCCGACGGCCGGACCCGCAACGCCGAGCGTCTGCGCCGCGAGGCTCAGGACGCCGAGCGGCAGAGCGAGGCGACCCAGCGCCGGCTGGAGCGGGTCCGCGCCGACCACGAACGCGTCGAGAACCTGCACCGGCAGGCGACCGATCAACGCGACCAGGCGGCGGCGTTCGCCGGCCAGGCGGCCGGGCACGCCACCGCGGCCGTGACCGCCGCCGGCCTCGGCGCCGACGCGCCGGCGTGGATCGCCGGGCGTGACACCGACCGGATCGACGCCGCGGTCGCGGAGCGCCGCACCCGCATCAGCGCGCTGCGGCGGCTGCTGCGCGAAGCGTCGGACAAGACCGCGGCGTGGCGCAGCACCGACCGGCTCGCCGAGCAGGCCCGCACCGACTGGCAGGACCGGGTGAGCGCGGCCCGCCACGCGCAGAACCAGCTCAGCGACACCCTGCAGCACCTGTCCGACGGCCTCGAGCGGTGGGCGGCCGACCTCGGCGGCGACGCCCCCGACGGTGCGGTCCGCGACCGGTGGGTGCAGGAGGTGACCGCGCAGGCCAGCACCGCCCGGCCGCGTCCGCAGCTGCGCACGCTGGTCGCCCGGCAATGGCTTGACCCGAGCGTCGCGCCGTTGACCGACACCATCGCCACCCTGCGTGCCGCCGCCGCCGACGCCCAGCAGAAGGCGGCCGACGCCGACCACGAAGCCGGTGAGCTCGAGCAGGCCGGTGACCCGCAGCCGCCGGCCCCGCACGGCTGGACCCGCCGGGAGCGTCCCGCCTTCCCCGGCCCGGCCGGGGCACCGCTGTGGCGGCTCATCGACCCGGTCGACGGGCTCGCCACCGCGACCCTCGACCATGTCGAGGCCGCCCTCGCCGCGTCCGGGCTGCTGCAGGCCTGGGTGACGCCGGACGGGGTGTGGACCGCCGAGCGTGACGGCGACGACGTCGTGCTCGCCGCGGTCGCCACCGGTGCCGGTGCCGGCACGCTGACGGCGATTCTGCAGCCCGCCGAGGACGCCGGTCCCCTGACCGCGGTCGTCACCGGGCTGCTCGCCGGCATCGGCTACTCCCCCATCGGCGAGCCGCTGTCCGGGGAGTTCGCCGTGGCCGCCGACGGGCGCTGGCGTACCCCCGCCGTGACCGGCCGGGCGGCCCGCGCCGAACACGGCGCCGAGCTGATCGGCACCGCCGCCCGCACCCACGCCCGGCGCCGCCGCATCGACAGCCTGCGCCGGCAGGCCGCCCAGTTGCGCGAGCAGGCCGCACAGGCGACCGCGCAGGCCGCCACCGTCAGTAACCAGGTCGCCCGGCTGCGCACCGCCGCCGACACCTGCCCGGACGACACCACCGTGATCGCCGCCGCCAGCGACTACAACAGCGCGGTCACCGAACGCGACCGCGCCCACGCCGCGCACGCGCGCGCTCACGGTGACGCCGCGACCGCCAAACGGAGCGCCGACGCCGCCACCGCCGCCGCCACCGGATACGCCGCCGAGCACCGTCTGCCCGCCGTGGACGAGCAGCTCGACAGCGTCGGCGCCGCCGTGGACACCGCCGCCCGGGCGAGCGCCGACCTGCGCCTGGCGCTGCGCGAACTGGACACCGCCGATCGGGCGGTCGCCGGGACCGCCTCGCACGTGGAAGCCGCGACCGCGTCGGTGGCCGAAGCCGACGAGGCCGACCGGGAGGCCGCGAGCACCGCCGCGCGCCTGCAGATCGAAGCCACCGAGGCGACCGCGTCGATCAACCGCGACGACCGGGCCCAACTCGATCGGGCCGCGCACCTCGAGGCGCAGATCAGCGAGTTCAGCCGTGCCGCCTCCGCCAGCCGTAAACGGGGCCTGCAACTGTCCGCCGACACCTCGACGGCACGCAACCTCACCGAGACCCGCCGCCGGGAGGCCGCCTCGGCGACCCGGCGGCGCGACGCCGCGGTGGCTGACTGGTGGATGGTGGTCGACGCGGGCCTCACCGAGGCCCGCAACCTGCCGCCGGCGCCCGGCCGCGATCTCGCCGGCGCGGTCGCCCAGGCCCGTGCCGTCGTACAGAGCATCCGGCCGCAGTCCTGGCCGGACTCCCCCGACGAGAAGAACCGGCGCGTCGCCACCGCCCAGCATCGGGCCTTCACCAATCCGCGGTTCGAACTGCAGGCCAAACTCGAGGCGTTCGGCGGCCGGTCGGTGATCGCCGTGGACGCCGACGAGCTGACCCCGCTGCCGGCGGTCATGCTGGTCGTCGACGCGTCCGGCACCCAGCTCAGCCCAGCCGCCGCGGTCGACCACCTCGACGATCTCGTCACCCAGCTGTCGGCCAGCCACGACGAGAAGCTGCACCAGATGTACACCGAGCTGCTGTCGTCGACGTTCATCAACCACCTGGCCGACCGGCTCGCCCGGGTGATCGAGCTGCTCAAGGCCGTCAACACCGTCCTCGACCGGCACCCGACCGGGGTGAACAAGACCAAGCTGCGGCTGATCCGCCGGCCCGCGGCCGGCCAGCGGCACGGCTTCAACATCCTGGAGGCCCTGGAGAAAGGCACCATCGACTCGGCGGCGTCGCAGGAACAGATGCGCCTGTTCCTCAGCGACCGGCTCCGCGACGCCCAGGAGTCCGGGCTGGTCGGCACCGACGACTGGGTCGAGCACCTGGCCCGGCTGCTCGACTACCGCGCCTGGTTCGACGTGGTCCCGGAGTTCCGGATCGGTGACAGCAAATGGCGGCCGCTGACCAAGCAGGTCCACTCCGTCGACTCCGGCGGCGGCAAGGTCGTCACGCTGCTGCAGCCGCTGCTGGCGACCCTGGTCACCCTGTACGCGGAGTCGCCGAACTCGCCGCGGCCGTTGTGGCTCGACGAGGCGTTCACCGGCGTCGACACCCCCAACCGGTCGACGATGCTGCGCATGATGGTCGATTTCGACTTCGACTTCCTGCTGGCCGGGCCCACCGCCCTGGTCACGGCTGCTCAGGTGCCGGCTGCCGCGGTCTGGACCGTTTCGCGGGCGCCGGCGCCGCTGCCGGGCGTCGACCTGTCGCTCATGCTGTGGACCGGTCAGGCACTCGAGTACGTCCCGGTCGGTGACACCGCCGCGCCGATGCTGGCGCCCGCACGTCCCGCCGACGACATGCCGGACCTGTTCAGCAGCGACATGCTCGGCACGCAGGAGGATGAAGAGGGCTGAAAGGTTTGTGCGTGCTCGGGTACCAGTTGTCTGTGATCTTGGTGCCCAGGGGTTTTGGCTGTTCTTGTGTTCGCCAGTTTCGGGCCCGCCCGGCCTGCGTGACTCGGGCCGAGGGTCAGGCTCTGCCGGTGATGTCCGGCTTCGCGTGCGCGGCTGGGCTTTGTGGCCGGGGCGCGCCGACGGCGCACGTGAGTCGTGAAGGACGACCGTGATGGCTTTGCTCACGTTCGCCTGAAGGAGTCTGCGGTGCAGCCGATATGGCCGGGCTTCACCACAGTTCGTCAATGACTGTTAACTCAGCGGAAAACCGGGTGGTCAATGGGCTGCTAGCGTCATGATCACTTCTCGCAACCGGGTCTGGAGAGACACATGTCAGGGCTGTATCCGGCGGACCACGCCGGCAGCGAACAGCGGTGGCGGGCCGCATGGGTGCCGGTCGACCGGCGCCTGCTGGGAGTGGACCGCCGCACCCTGCTGCCGGCAGGGCTCGTCGTGCTGCTGTTCGCTGTTGCGGCGTGGATCCTGCCGGCGATCAACTCATCGGTCAGCGTCGACGACCCGATCCGGGCCGGTGACGTGCTGCAGGTCGGCGACGACGTGCAGTTCGTGCCCATCGCCGGGGCGCGGCTGTTGACCGGGCTGCGGCAGGGACAGCCCGATCCGACAGGTTCGTATCCGGGGACGGTCGCGGTGTCGTATCAGGGCACCGTCTTCGAGGTCATCACCGACACCTACCGCGGCACCCCGGCACAGTTGCTCGCGCAGATCAAGAAGACCAACGAGGGCTTGCGCGTCACCGACGACGCCGGGTACCACGTCACCGGTGAACCGGTGACGATCACCAACGAGGCCGGTGACCACGGTGTCGCCGCGCATTTCGACGGCACGCACGCCGTCGGCCTGGTCGCGGCGTTCGTCTTCGGCGACACCGGCGTCGAGATCGAGGTCGTCGGCCCGCAGACCGTCGCCGACGGCGTCACCCGGGAGATCGCCGCCATGCTGCGGTCGGTCCGCCCGATCGGCGACAGGAGCGGATCATGACCACCACCTCCGACCCGGTGCCCGTCGCCGCGCACACCGCCGCCGCCGCCCGCAACGCCGCGATCGAGCGGACCGGCTGGGGCAACCCCGTCGTGTTGTGGCAGCCACGCAACGCGACCTTCTGGGTCTATCTGTTCGGTGTCGGCTACGGGCTCTGGGTCCTGGCCGGCCAGATCAACCAGGGCATCCGGCTCTACGCGCCGGCACTGGCTGCCAGCACCGTGATCTTCGGTCTCTACGCCGTGCTGTTCTGGTGGTTCACCGCCCGGATCGACCGGTACTCGCGCCAGCCGCTCGTCCTGGTCGTGGCGGCGTTCGTGTGGGGTGGCTTCGCCGCGGCCTGGGCCATCGCCCTGTCCGGCAACACCGCTCTGATCAGCCTGTGGGGCAAGTGGTTCGGCCAGTCCTTCCAGATGGCGTTCGGCGCCGGGCTGACGGCACCGTTCTTCGAGGAACTCGGCAAGGGCGCCGCAGTGTTGTTGCTGTTGTTCCTGGCGCCGCAGGTGGTCCGGACCGCCTATGACGGGTTCATCCTCGGCGCGTTCGCCGGTCTGGGCTTCGAGATCATCGAGGACATCTCGTACGCCCTGAATTCGGCGGCGGAGCAGTTCGGCTCCGACCAGATGCACGCCAGTCTGAGCACCGTGGGCCTGCGCCTGCTGTCCGGATTCTCCTCCCACATCCTGTACTCCGCGGTTGTCGGCGCGGGCATCGTCTACCTGGTCGGCACCGTGGCGCAGCGCCGCCGTCCCGGTCTCGGCATCACGCTCGTCCTCACGTCGATGGTCCTGCACGGCGCGTGGGACGCCAACATCGGACTGAGCGGCGGCAACGGCCCCGTGATCGGCGGCCTCATGTTCGTCGAGATCCTCGTCTCGTTCGCGGTGGTGATCTGGGTGTTCAACCACACGGTGCGCCCCGAACGCGAAGCGATGCGCGCGGTCATGACACCCGAGGCCGACAACGGCGTGATCACCATCGAGGAACTCGACGCCCTCGCCGGCGACCGCAAACAGCGCCGCGCCTACCGCAAAGCCGCCCACAGCCGCGCCGAACGCCGGACCCGGCGCCACCGCCTCGAAGCGGCTCACGACCTCGCCGGTCAGCTCGCCGCCTCCGCCGGTGCCGAGACCGACCGGGTCCGCTTCGCCCGCACCGAACTCGCCCGGCTCCGCCAGGTGCCGTAGACCTGACCCTGATCGCTCGAACAGACCGCGGGGCCGCTCCAGTGAGAGCGGCCCCGCGGCCTTCGTAGCCAGGCCTCTCGCCGTCACCCGGCAGCTGATCAACTCTCAGTTCTTAGCGTTGATTCCGGCCGAAATATGCGGCCGGCCCCATTCCGGAAGCTGATGCTGGGTGGGGAGGCCCGACGACCAGGGATTTGTTCGCCGGATCGGGACCCCCCTCGATCGGGTGGTTCAATGTCCGGCAGTTCCGGGCCCACCGTGACCGGTGAGAGCATCGGCTGGTCTGGACGGCAGCCCGCCGATGCCGCCGATGTGAAAATCGACCTGTTCGCCGCCATCCGACGAGACTCCCGCGCCGGCATGTCAGTGCGGGCACTCGCGCGCAAGTATGAGATCAACCGCCGCACGGTCCGGGCCGCATCGGCCTCGGCCTGGCCGGCGCCACCCAAGCCGATGCCGCCGCGGCCATCGAGGCTGGACAGTTTCACGCCGGTCATCGACGACATCCTGCGCGCAGACCTGGACGCACCGGCCAAGCAGCGCCACACCGTCAAACGGATCTACGACCGCCTGATCGACGAGTACGGAATGCAGCAGGTGTCCTATGCGGTCGTGCGCCGCTACGACAACCTCCGCGCCGCGGTCGCCAGGTCCTCAGCTTCTCCCGGCACCGCGTCGAGACCGCCCGATGGACCGCCTTCCGCTCGCACTATGCGGCACAAGCCTTCTATCGCCAGCCAGGTCTGCAAGGCGTCCACGAGAAGGGCGGCGTCGAAGGCCAGATCGGCTGGTTCCGCCGCAACCACCTGGTCCCCGTCCCTTCTCTGAACTATTCGCCGAGCTTGCGACGTGCGAAGACAACGGCTTGTGAGACCTCGCCGTCTGGATTGTTCAGTAGGAGTTGAGCCTCGACCTCGAATCCGGTGTCACGCAGCCAGCCGGCCACCTTGTCTGGCTGGCGACGATGAACGTAAACCTTCATCGGGTGGCCGCCATAGCCCTCGGTCTTTAGTTGCGACCGGTCGCCGGTGTGGAACAGCAACTGCAACAGTCCGCCTGGACGCAAGGATCGATGGAAGTGTTCGAAGACGGTTGGCACTTCCTCGTCGGGTATGTGGATCAACGACTGCCATGCGAGCAGACCGGCCAGAGAGGAGGCCGGGAGGCTCAGGTTTGTCATCGAGCCCACCTCGAACCGTAGGTGCGGGTGGTCGCGCCGGGCGACGGCGATCATTCCCGGTGACAGGTCGACGCCGAAGGCATCGAGACCGAGTTCGTGCAGATGGGCAGTGATGTGTCCAGGCCCGCATCCGATGTCCGCTACTGGCCCGTCTCCCGCAGCAATCACGCCGTCGGCGAACAGCGTCAAAGCGGCGCGTAGGTACTGAAGCTCGGAGAGCGCGTTGCGGACTAGGTCGGCATAGTTGGCGGCGACCGTGTCGTAGGAGGTTCGGGTATCGGCCAACCAGTTGTCCGTGCTCATGACCGGCCACGGTAGTCGATGATCACGGACCGGAACGCTTCGTGGATCATGCGACTCCTCAGATCGTACCGGTGGTCAGGGCCGGATCGCGATCTTGACTGCCTGGCGGGTGTCCATGGCTCGGTAGGCGGTGGCGACGGCGTCGAGGGGGATCTCGGCCGAGAAGACGGGTGACGGGTCCAGTCGCCCGGCGAGGACGTCGGCGAGCAGGGGCTCCAGGTAGCGGCGGGCCGGGGCGACCCCGGCGCGCAGGGTGATGTTGTGGCGGAACAGCCGGTAGAGGTCGACGCGGTCCACGCCGTTGGGCACGCCGACGGAGCCGATCGTGCCGCCGGGCCGGACGAGGTCGATCGCGAGGTCGAGGGCGGACTGGGTTCCTGCGCATTCGGCGACGCCCGGCACGCCACCCTCGGTCGCCTCCCGGATGAGGCCGACGGTCGCGGGGTCGTCCGCGGAGAGGACGTCAGTCGCTCCCATGCGTGTGGCGAGAGCGCTCCGGCCGGGGTGACGGCCGACGAGGATGATCCGTGCCGCTCCGGCCCGGCGTGCGGCGAGCGTCGCGCAGAGCCCGACGGCGCCGTCGCCCACGACGACGGCGGTCGCGCCCGGCCGGACTCCGGCCAGCGCGATGGCGTGGGTGCCGGTCGCCATCACGTCGGTCAGCGGCAGCAGCCGGCGCACCAGCTCCGCATCGGCGTCTGCACGCACCGGGACGAGCGTCGCGTCGGCGAACGGCACGCGGACCGCTTCGGCCTGGCCTCCGCCGTTGCCGCCGCCCCAGAAGCCGCCGGCCGGGCAGGAGGTGAACCAGCCGTCGCGGCATGCGGGGCAGGTGCCGTCCGCGAAGGCGAACGGGGCGATGACCAGGTCACCCGGCCGGAACCGGGAGACGGCCGCGCCGACCTGCTCGACGACTCCGATCCACTCGTGTCCCATGCGGTCGCCGGGTGTGAACGACTCCTGGCCGCGGTAGGGCCACAGATCGGAGCCGCACACGGCGGCCAAGGACACTGTCACCACGGCGTCACCGCCGTGCTCGATCACCGGGTCCGGAACGTCTATGACCTCTACCCGGCCGGGTCCCTGCAGCACCGTAGCTTTCATGGTGGATGACAGTAAGCTGCAGCAGATCCGCCGCCCATGGCATTGCGACGGGATACGGGGCCATCGGCCGTCGATAAGGAAGTGATCGTCCATGTCTGCCGACAGATCGTCGTCCTGGGACTCCGCGGATCTCGCGATCATCCGGGAGCTCTCCTGGGACGGCCGGATCAGCGTCGCCGAGCTGGGCCGCCGGGTGTCGCTGAGCCGCCCGGCGGTCGCCGAGCGGATGCGGCGCCTGGAGGACTCCGGTGTCATCCGCGGCTACGGGGTCCACCTCGACCTCGCCCGGCTCGGGCTGGGCCTGCGCGCCCATGTGTCCCTGCGTCCCCGGCACCGTTCCATCCGCAATGCCCAGGCCCTGCGTGAGCAGCTGCTCGCCGTCGGGCACGTGCTCTCGTGCGTCCATGTCACCGGGCACAACTGCTACGAGCTGAGCATCGCCGTGCGGGATGCGGAGCACCTGGAGGAGGTCATCGAGCGCCTCACGGAGCTGGGCGACACCACCACCGGCGTCGTACTCTCCGAACCCGTGCACCCCCGTGACGTGGACGTCGCCGGATGGCTATCGCGAGACGGCGGTTGACGCCGCGATCGGCGTCCGCGGCCGTGATCCGTCACTGCTGGTCGGCAGCCCTGCGGACCGGGCGGAACTCGGTGGGTTGCAGCAAGGGGCGCAGTCTGTCCCATTCGTGGGCTCCGGCGCCGACATTGCGCCGGAAGCGGTGTTCCACCCAGGTGCCCCGCCAGAAGCCGCGGACGGTTGCCTTCTCGGGGCCGTGGTAGTCCATCGTGCTGACCTCGAACCCGCGGAACGGGTCGCCGTCGGCGATCAGGGCCTGCCATGCGCCGACCGGGTCCGGGTGGGTGCCGTGCGGTGGCGGGCCGGCCAGCCACCACTGGTGCAGTGCTTCGCCGTCGTACTGAACCTCGAGCAGCAGGAACGTGTCGATGTGCTGGTGCGGTACGGGTAAGGGCATGAGGACCTGCCTCTCGTCGGTCTCCCCCGGCTCGGTGCTCCGGCTGCCGGACAGGGTCTCGCGGGTGCGCACCAGGCCGTCGTAGATCGGGTCGCCACTGTCGCTGATGTAGATGACGCAGGCCGCGTTCACCTGATGCGCGACGACGGCGGCGTGCGCGGTAGACCGGCCGGCGACCGCGCCGGCCAGTGTCGCGGCCGCCGCCACGGTGACGGTGCGCAGCAGGTGAGCGGTGAGGCTGCGGGATTGGCCCCAGCCGGGCCGGCAGCGTACGCCGCTCTGCTCCCGGATCTCGCCGAGTGCCGCGGCGACGGCCGGGTCCTCGGCCGCCGCGTCGAGCAGCACTGCCGGCAGGTCGTCGTTGAGGGTGACCGCCTGCACCCGGTATCCCTGGGACTCGGCCTCGCGTGCCAGCCTGACCAGCACCGCCGGATCACGCATGGCCGGGCGTTCCGGGTGCCGGTCGGCCAGCAGCACCCCGTCGGGATATGCCAGCCACACCCACTGGTAGCCGAGGTCGACGATGTTCGGCGGGCGCCTGAACAGGTCGTGCAGCAGTGCCGCCATCGTCTCGTGCGCGACGCCTAACGCGGGCGCGGCCGCTTCGGCGGGGGCCCTCTGCCGTGCGGCCGTGACGAACACGGTGACCGCGGCGGTCAGTTCGACCTCGGCGCGGAGCCGGCCGAGGCGGCTCAGGTCGACGACGCTGAGCGCGTCGAAGGCGCCGTCTCGTCCGTCCATCCATCGGCGCCGGCAATAGGTCAGCAGGGCGCCGGCCTGGTCATCGGTGAGTGCGGCTCGAACCTGGGCGCGCTCCCCCGACCGGTCGAGCCGCCGCCAGGCGGCCAGGAACGCGTCGACCACCGCGTCCTGACCGCCGTCGTCGGCCTGCTTCCACGTCGCGCCGGCGTCGGGCGGGTACCGCACCGCCCCGAGAGTGGGGAGATCCACTGCCGCTCACCTTCGGTGCGGAGGAATGGTTCCTCATGTTCTCGCGTCAGCGGGAGAACAGCCAGCGCGTCCGTGGCTCGGTCAGGTCCGCTGGTTCGCTCATCCGCAAGCGGGAACGTCCCGGCCGAGACGCGCGAGTACCCGGGTGGCGCGGTCCTCGCCGGTCGGGGTGAGCGCCGGCCGGCACATGCCGTCCATGTGCAGGGCGTCGCCGAAACTGTCGGCGCCCTGCTCGATGCGGTCGAGTTCGGTGTCGGTGAACGCGGCATCGAGGCCCGCGGCGCGGGCCAGGTCCCACCGGTGGACGTACATGTCCCACACGTAGAACTGCTCGACGGTGCCGCCGACCGTGGTGGGGCCGAGGAAGCCGTCGTAGGTGCGGTTGACGAGGTCGTCGTCGGCGAGGGCGGCCAGGACGCGGCGGCTGTGCTCGGCCCAGGCGGCAGCGGGGTCGGCGGTGTGGTCGGGGGCGTCGCCGAGGTCGACGCCGTGCTCGGTGAGGGTCTCGCGCTGGGTGCCGATGAGGTGCCCGACGACGTCGCGGGCGCTCCAGCCCTCGCATGGTGACGGGGCGTCCCAGGCGTGCGGCGGCACCGTGTCGATGAGGGTGGTCAACGGGCGCAGGGCGGTCTCGTACTGTGTCGCTGTGGCGGTCATGGGTGGACCGTAGGGCGCGGCTTGGGGAGTGGACTTGATGAAACCCGACACCGGTGTCGTCGTGGGCACGGTGCGCCGCGACCCGCTGGAGTTGGCGCTGCTGGCGAGCCCGCGGGAGGTCCACGACCGCACGTACCGGTATGCCGCGAGCGCCGAGCTCACCGGCCTGCTGCGCCGATGCTGGATTCCGGTCTGGTCCGTGCCGGCGGGAGAGAACGTGCCGCGCAGGTTGCTGCAGGACCCGGCCTGCCAGCTGGTGATCGGCGCTGATCATGCGCGGTTCTACGGCATCGCGCCGGAGCTGTCGACGACGACGCTCACGGGTGACGGTTGGGCGGTCGGGCTGACGCTGGCGCCGGCGACCGGCTACCTGATCGGGGGCCCGGCCGGGGTGTGGAACGACCGCTACGTCGACCTCGAGGAGGTGCTCGGCGACGACGGGCGGCTGCTCACCGGCCGGGTCCGGGACCTCATGGCGGCCGACCCGCACGATCCCGCGGCGCACCGGGCCTGCGTGCGCGTGTGTGAGGACTTCCTGCGGCGCTACCTTCCGGTCGACGCCGAGGGCGAGCTGACCAACGCCGTGGTCGCGGCGGTCGAGCAGGATCCGCAGATCCTGCAGGTGGCGCAGATCTGCGAGCGGTTCGACCTCGGCGAGCGGGCCCTGCAACGGCTGCTGCGCCGCCGGCTCGGGCTCACCCCCAAGTGCCTGATCCAGCGGCGCCGGCTGCAGGAGGCGGCCGTGCGGCTGCTGGACGAGACCACCACGCATGCCGATCTCGCCGCTGCCGTCGGCTACGCCGACCAGTCACACATGATCCGCGACTTCCTGCACATCACCGGAATGACCCCGCGACAGTTCCTCGGGCAGCAGCGCGCTGGTGCGGACGCCGCCGCACCCGCCCGCGGTTGATCGTGGCGTGCTGTCATTGCGCGGCGGTCTTCTCCAGGAAGTCGCGGTAGGTGTCGAGCACGCCGGGCGCCAGGAGTGCCCGCGGCCAGAACGTCGCGGTGAGCAGGCCGAGCGCGTCGGAGTCCTCCACGGCCGGGCGGGCCATCGAGTGCGCCGCGTCGAACGTGGCCACGGTGAGGTCGTCGCCGAGAATCCGCCGGTAGGTCGACTCGGTCTCGGCGACGTCGACGTTGCGGTCGGCGGTCCCCAGCGTCAGCAGGACGGGAAGGTGCCGGCCGGCCGCTGCCCGCAGGTCCGCGGTCGCGTCGGCCCGGAAGTTGCGCAGCACGAAGCCCCACCGGTCGGCGCTCATCGGCTCGGGGTCCGTCGTCTGCGCGAGATAGCGCCCGTGGTCGGCGCCGGCGGCCAGCAGTTCGCGGGTGCGGTCGCTGGCCTCGACCGCCTGCTGCCGGGCGCGCTCGTCGGCGCCGTCGTGGTCGAGTTCGGCGAGCAGGTGGAAGCGTCCCTGCCGTAGCCAGTTCACCGCCGGGCTGACGGCCACGACCGCGTCGACCTGCGGGCGGGACCGCACGACTTTCGGCAGCACCCACCCTGCCTGGCTGGCACCCCAGAGGACGGTCGTGCCGGTCGCCAGTCGCGGCTGTGTCGCGGCCCAGTCCAGGGCGTGGGCGACCTCGGCGGCGCGCTCGTCCATGGTCTGCCGCAGCCAGTTCCCGGTGGAGCCGCCCACTCCCGGCTTGCTCCAGGACAGTGTCGCGAAGCCCGCGTCGGCGGCAGCCTCGAACCACGGCCGGTACAGGCCGTTCTGCGTCGCGTCGACCGGACCGTCACCGTGCACGAACACCACGAGCCCGCGGGCGGTGCCCTGCGGGTAAGCCACGACGGCATCGAGCGACCCGCCGGGCACCGGCACGCTCACCCGGTCCTCCGCGAAGCGGTAGGAGTTGCCGACCACGACGAGGCCGCCGAGCGCCAGAACCAGGGTCAAGACGAGGGCGAGTACCGTAACTATCTTTTTTCGCACGGTCGTAGCGTATGCGATAGTTGCAAGATGGATATCACCAGAGGCTTCACGCCGGACGAGCGCCCGCGGGTGGGCGAGCTGTACTGGGAGGCGTTCGGCGCCAAACTGTCGCCCGCGTTCCGCGACGACGAAACGGGCCGGGCAGAGGTGACGGCAGCCCTGGCCGCCGACCATTTCCTGGTCGCCCGCGACGGCACCGACGTCCTCGGGGTGTGCGGCTTCCGCGCGGCCGGGCGAGGAGCAGCGCACTGGTCGTGGCGCGCGACGCGGTCGCGGCTCGGCTGGGCTGCGGCGGCCAGGGCGACGGTTGTCCTGGCGCCGCTGGCCCGTGGTGACGTTCCCGGCGTCCTGGTCCTGGACGGTTTGTGCGTGGCCGCGAACCGCCGCAGCATGGGCACCGGGTCGGCGTTGCTGTCCGCGGCGCTGGATCTCGCGGCCGCCCGCGGCGACCGGGCCGTCCAGCTCAGCGTGGTCGACACCAACCCCCGGGCCGAGGCGCTGTACCGGCGCCGCGGCTTCGCCGTCGTCAGCCAGGGTGAGATGGGCCCGCTCGCGGACGTCTATGGTTTCCGCCGGTACCGCACCCTGCGACGCGCCCTGGAGGAACAGCCGTGACACCTTCGCCGCGAACGGTGCTCGAGGCGTTCCTGCCGCTGGACGGTGCGGTCGCGTGTGGCCTGGTCTACGACACCGCCAACGCCGTCGGGTTGCGGGACCAGCCGGTCCGGCTGACGATTCGCCGGCTGGCCGCCGCGGGCGAACTCGTCCAGGAGGGTCGTGGCCGCGGCGGCAGCTTGCGGCTGACCGCCGCCGGGCGGGCCCGGGTCGACCGCGACCGGCTGGCGTTGCGCCTGGCCCAGGCCCAGGACGCCGGGGCGGCGCCATGGGACGGCGCCTGGCATCTGCTCGCGGTGAGCGTCGAGGAGTCCGCGCGCTCGGTCCGGGACACGCTGCGCCGCGAGCTGGTCGCGGCCGGTGCGGCGGCGGTGTCCACCGGGTTGTACGTCAGCCCGCACGACCTCACCGCCCTGCTGGACGCGACCGATCGGCGCCACCTGGTGCTGGCCACCACGAGCCACCTGGACGTCCGCGGGATCACCGATCCACTCGAGCTGGCCGAGCAGCTGTGGCCGGCCGCACCCGTGGACCGCGCCTACGACGTCCTCGCCGACGTGCTCGCCCAGCAGCCCGCGCACGATCCGGTCGTGCAGCAGATCCGGCTGGCGGATGCTCTCGAGCGGGCGGTCCGCGACGATCCGCTGCTGCCCCTCGAACTGCGCCCGAGCCCGTGGCGGCCCGCCGAGCTGCGGCGGCGCTGGTGGGCCGCGTGGGCGTCGCTGGCCGGGCGGCTCGGTGACCGCGCGCTCTACCGCGGCTGGCTGAGCTGACCTACGTGCCGGGCCGGCGGCCGAAGGTGTGGACCTCGGTGCCGGTCTGCAGGTGCTCCCACATCGCGGCCGCGTCGGCGGGCAGCAGGTTGACGCAGCCGTGCGAGCCGCGGGCCTTGTCGTGCAGGTAGCTGGTGGTCTCGTGGAAGCCGATCCCGCCGACGAACCGCTGCCAGAACGGCAGCCAGACCTCGTACGGGTCGGACCACTCACGCTTCGCGCGCTTGTTGATCGTGTAGGTGCCGGCGGGTGTGGCATGGCCGCGGTAGCCCGTCCGGACCACGGTCGGGCCGAGGACGACGGCGCCGTCGCGCACCACCCAGGTGGTCTGGGTGCTGAGGTCGACGCAGGCGGTCACCCGGCGCGTGCCGTGGCACCGGGCGAGATTCGCCGGGGCCGAGGCGGCCGCGATCCGGCGGGCGACGTCCGCGGTGGTGGCGTCGGCCTGGCCGCGTGCCGGGCGGATGCCGTAGCGCTGCTGGAAAGCACGGATGGTGGCGCAGTCGGTGGCTGACGGCTGGCCGTCCACGGTGATGTCGCCGTAGGCGCCCAGCGCGGCGAGGTTCTGCTCGATCTGGCGCTGCCGCCGGCCGCCGCCGCAGCCGGCTGCGGCGGG
>NZ_JBEZZB010000173.1:0-20970 GCF_040638955.1 Actinoplanes sp. NPDC024001 | reverse complement strand
TGGCCAAGCAGACGATGGACGAGGCGACCGCCTTCGTCCAGCGGCACGACATCGTCTCCCTGCTCGACGACCCCTGCGTCATCGAGGAGATGCCCCCGGGGCATTCGGCCAGCACGGCTGCCGCGCCGAGAGCCAGACTGACTCCCAGGTCGCCGTCGCCCGCCTCCCGGTCCAGGGCGGTGAGCTCGTCACGTACCGAGATGAGCGCCTCGGCGACGGCTTCGAGCGCACGCCGTACCGGATGGTCGATGCCCAGCTCGCCCACCGCCGTGCCGGCGCGTGCCGGGCCGGTGACCAGCCCCGGCTCGGCCGGGGCGACGGTGTACGGCCAGGCCGGCGCGGTGGCCGGCGCGTCCAGCGCCGCCAGCAACTCGTCGTCGACCGGCAGCACGCTCAGCGACACCCCGGCCATGTCCAGCGTGGTGAGGAAGTTGCCGGTCCAGGACCGGACCGGCGTCATGTTCCAGGAGCGCAGGGCCTGGACCGCGCCGCCGGCCATGATGGACAGCTCGGTCGGCGAGGTGGCGCCGAGACCGTTGACCAGCAGCGCCACCCGCTCACCGGGCGCGAGCCCGCGATCCTCGATGATCGCCGCGATCAGCCGTGCCGCGACCTGGTGTGCCTCGCCGATCGGCCCGCGCCCGATGCCCGGCTCGCCGTCGGCGCCGGGCGCCCACTCGGCCTCACCGCGCGGGAAAGGCAGCCCCGGAGCGTCGATGGCGTCCGGCGCGGTGGCGAGCCCGAGTCCGGTGGCGAGCCCGTGATCGGGGATGCCGGCGACCGTCGCCGTGCACGGTCCCAGCGCCACGCCCATCGTGCCGACCGTGTCCGCCGCACGCCGGGCCAGCGCCGCGACCTCGGCCAGCGGCTTGCCGCTCGCGGCCGCCGCCCCGGCGACCTTGTGCACCAGCACGATGCCGGCCAAACCGGGCCGGCCCTCGCCGGTCCGCACCAGGCCGTCACCGACCGTCACGACCGCCACCGGGAAGCCCTCGGTTCGCGCCATCTCCGCGGCCAGCGCGAAGTTCAACCGGTCGGACAGGCGGTTCGGGGCGATGAGCAGGGCGCCGGCCGGTGCGGCGGACGCCCGGATCGCATCGACGATGGCGTCCGGATCCGGTGCGGCGAACACCGCCCCGGAGACCGCCGCGGTCAGCATGCCGGCCCCCACATATCCGGCGTGGGCGGGATCGTGGCCGGCGCCGCCGCCGGAGATCACCGCCACCAGCCCGGCAGCGCGCGCCGCGGCGACGTCGCTGCGGATCGCGGTGGTGGTCCCGGCCAGCCGGGCGACTCCGCCGGCGGTGCGGGTCAGTCCGTCCAGCGCCTCGCCGACGAGGTCGGCCGGGTCGTTGATGAGCACCCTTTCATCTTCCCCAGCCGGGTGGGTGCCGACACCCGTCCGCTGCCCGGTTCCACGTAGGGTGCTCACCTTGTGCGCGCTCTCGTCCAGGTCATCGTTCCCGCTCGTCTCGGCACCGGTTTCCGGTGGTTGCTCGCGTCGTCCTGGTCGACGAATCTCGGTGACGGCATCGCCGCCGCGGCCGGGCCGCTGCTGATCGCCTCGCTCACCGGCGATCCGGTGCTGATCTCGCTCGCCGCCCTGCTGGGATGGGCCCCGCCGCTGCTCTGCGGCCTCTACGCCGGCGTGCTCTCGGACCGGCACGACCGGCGGCGGATCGTGCTGATCGCCAACGCGTTGCGCGCGGTGGTGCTGCTCACGATGATCACCGCGCTGGTGAGCGGGCACCTGCCGGTGCCGGCCGCACTGATCGGTCTCGGACTGCTCGCCACCGCCCAGGTGTTCGCCGACAACACCACGGCGACGCTCACCCCGATGCTGGTGGACCGTGCCGACCTGGTGGTGGCCAACGCCCGGCTGCAGACCGGCTTCATCACCCTCAACCAGCTCGCCGGCCCGGCGGTGGGCGCGGCGCTCTTCGCGGCCGGGCGGGTCTGGCCACTGGTCACCGAGGCGTTGCTGGTCGGTGCCGGGATCCTGCTGGTCTCCCGGGTGACGTTGCCGCCGCACGGGCGTACCGGCACCGAGCGGGCGGTGTCCGGCGTGTGGCGTGACATCTCCGAGGGGGTGCGCTGGACGGTGCGGCACCCGGCCGTACGCACGCTCTGCCTGACCATCCTGATCTTCAACCTGACGTTCGGCGCCGCCTGGTCCGTGCTGGTGCTCTACGCCAGCGAACAGCTCGGTCTCGGCGCGATCGGATTCGGTCTGATCACCACGGTGTCCGCCGTCGGCGGCCTGCTCGGCACCGGCCTGTACGGCTGGCTCACCGCCCGGGTCAGCCTCGGCAACCTGATGCGGATCGGGCTGATCATCGAGACGCTGACCCACCTGGTGCTCGCGGTGACCACCTCACCGTGGGTGGCGCTGCCGACCTTCTTCGTCTTCGGCGCGCACGCGTTCGTCTGGGGCACCACGTCGCGTACGGTCCGGCAGCGTGCCGTGCCCTCCCACCTGCAGGGCCGGGTGGACAGCGTCAACACCATCTGCGTCTACGGCGGCCTCGTGGTGGGCTCCGCCTTCGGTGGTGTCCTGGCCGCCGGTTACGGCATCGCCGCCCCGTTCTGGGTCGCCTTCGCCGGTTCCGTGCTCTTCCTCGTGCCGCTCTGGCCTCAGATGTCCCGCATCGCCCACTGAAAAAACCACACGGACGCGCGGCGGTCGGCGGCTATAGTCGCGGCATGTTCGACTTCAGCGTGCGACGCCGGCGTCCCGAGGGCCGCCGCTGAAGTCATGTCTGCACCGGCGGGTCGTCTCCCGCCGGTGAAGCATCGTGGCCGGTCGACCCGTCTTCGTTCACGTCGATGGGGTCACCGTGAATCTCGAGAAACTGCTGCACGACCGGCTCGCACCCGCCCTGGAGGCGGTCGCTGGGGAGCCGGTGGACCCGGCCGTCCGGCGGTCACCGTTCGCCGACTTCCAGTCCGCCGCGCCGCTGGCGCTGGCGCGCAGACTCGGCCGCCCGCCCCGGGAGGTCGCGGCCGAGGTGGCCGCGAAGGCGGACCTCACCGGGATCACCGTCTCCGGGCCGGGTTTCCTCAACCTCACCGTCGCCGACGAGCTGATCACCGCGTCGCTGGACGCCATGCTGGACGATCCGCGGCTGGGTGTCGCGCCGGAGACCCGGCCGCAGCGGGTGGTGCTCGACTACTCCGGCCCCAACGCCGCGAAGGAGATGCACGTCGGTCACCTGCGGTCGACGATCATCGGCGACGCGCTGGCCCGGATCCTCGGCTGGCTGGGCCACGACGTGCACCGGGTCAACCATCTCGGCGACTGGGGCACGCCGTTCGGCATGCTGATCGAGCACCTGACCGAGACCGGCGCGGCGGGGGAGCACTCGCTCGGCGATCTCACCGCGTTCTACCGGGCGGCCCGGGCGCGGTTCGACGCCGACGCGGAGTTCCGGACCCGGGCGCGGCTGCGGGTGGTGGCGCTGCAGGCCGGCGACGAACCGACCCGGCAGGCGTGGCGCCGGCTGGTCGACCAGTCCGAGCGGGCGTTCCTCTCCGTCTACGAGCGGCTCGGCGTGACCCTCGGACCGGGCGACTTCACCGGCGAGAGCGCGTACCAGGACGATCTGGCCGGCCTCGTCGCCGAGCTGGCGGAGAAGGGCCTGCTGAGCGAGAGCGACGGCGCGCTCTGCGCGTTCCCGGCCGGTTTCACCGGCCGCGACGGCGGCCCGCTCCCTCTGATCATCCGCAAGGGCGACGGCGGTTTCGGGTACGCCGCGACCGACCTCGCCGCCCTTCGCCGCCGGGTGACGGAACTGGGCGCGACCGAGCTGCTCTACGTGGTCGGCGCCCCGCAGCGGATGCACTTCCAGATGGTCTTCGCGGTGGCCCGGGAGGCCGGCTGGCTGCCCGCCACGGTCAGCGCCGAGCACATCGGCTTCGGCTCGGTCCTCGGTGCCGACGGCAAGATGCTCAAGAGCCGGGCCGGCGGCACGGTGCGGCTCGCCGAGCTGCTCGACGAGGCGGCGTCCCGGGCGTCGGCCCCGCAGATCGGCGTCGCCGCGATCAAATACGCCGACCTGTCCGGGGACCGGCGCGCCGACTACGTCTTCGACTGGGACCGGATGCTCGCCTCCACCGGGAACACCGGTCCGTACCTGCAGTACGCGTACGCCCGGGTCCGCTCGCTGTCGCGCAAGGCCGCCGGCCCGCCGGGGCCGATTGCCGTCACCGACCCGGCGGAGCGCGCTCTCGGTCTCGCCGTGCTGGGTTTCGAGCCCGCGCTGCGGGCGGCTGCGGCCGCCCGTGAGCCGCACCGGCTCGCCGGTTACCTGCACGACCTGGCGGCCGCCTTCAGCGTGTTCTGGGAGCGGTGCCCGGTGGCCTCGGCGGACCCGCCCGTGCGGGCCGGCCGGAAAGCGCTGGCCGAGCTGACCGGCCGGACCCTCCACACCGGAATGTCTCTGCTGGGTATCGGCGCGATGGAGCAAATTTGATCTTCTTGCGGCCGTCCGTTGATCGACCGCCGCCGCTACCGCGGTTAGGGTGCTGGTTTCGGCACACGAGAGGTTCGCAATGACGCTTCCCACCGGCATCTCGCGGCGCAGCGTGCTCGCCGCGTCGGCCGCGGCCACCGCCGCGCCGCTTGCCGTCCCCGCCGCGGCGCAGGCCGGACCCCAGGCCCCGCAGACGTACCGGCTCACCGTGCTGGGCACGTCGGACACCCACGGCAACGTCTACAACTGGGACTACTACAAGGACGCCGAGTACGACGACAGCGCCCACAACGACGTCGGCGTGGCCAAGCTGGCCGCGCTGGTGAACAAGCTGCGGGCCGAGGCGACCGGCCCGGTGCTGGTCCTCGACGCCGGCGACACGATCCAGGGCACCCCGCTGGCCACCTACTACGCCAAGCAGGAGCCGATCACCGCGACCGGCGAGAAGCACCCGATGGCCCGCGCCATGAACGTGCTGCACTACGACGCGATCACGCTCGGCAACCACGAGTTCAACTACGGCCTGCCGCTGCTCAACCTGTGGATCCGTCAGCTCGGGTTCCCGGCGCTCGCCGCCAACGCGATCAGCGTCCGGACCGGCAAGCCGGCGTTCACGCCGTACGTCATCAAGAAGGTGTCGGTCGGCCGGCACGGGCCGGCGCTGCGCGTCGGCATCCTGGGCCTGACCAACCCGGGCTCGGCGATCTGGGACCGGGCCAACGTCGAGGGCAGGATCGAGTTCACCGACATGATCGCGTCGGCTGCGAAGTGGGTGCCGATCATGCGGGCCCGCGGCGCCGACATCGTGCTGATCTCCGCGCACGGCGGCGACAGCGGCACCTCCAGCTACGGCGCGGAGCTGCCGAACGAGAACCCGACCGCGCTGATCGCCGAGCAGGTGCCGGGCATCGACGCGATCCTGTTCGGGCACGCGCACCGCGAGGTGCCGCAGCGGTTCGTCACCAACCTGAAGACCGGCCGGCAGGTGCTGCTCTCCGAGCCGTCGAAGTGGGGTCAGCGACTGACCAGGATGGACTTCGACCTGGTCCGGGAGCGCGGCCGCTGGATGGTCACCAGCAAGGCGGCGACGACGCTGAACACCAACACGGTCGAGGCCGACCCGAAGGTGCTCGCGGCGGTGCGCGCGCAGCACGAGAAGACCGTGGCGTACGTGAACCAGGTCGTCGCCACCTCGACCGAGACGCTGTCCGCGGCCACCTCCCGGTACGAGGACACGCCGATCCTGGACTACATCAACAGGGTGCAGACCGACACCGTCACCGCGGCCCTGGCCGGCACCGAGTACGCCACCCTGCCCGTCCTGTCGATCGCGGCGCCGTTCAGCCGTACCGCGGTGTTCCCGCGGGGCGACGTCAAGATCAAGGATGTGGCCGGGCTCTACATCTACGACAACACCCTGGAAGCGGTCGTGATGACCGGCGCCGAGGTGAAGGCGTACCTGGAGTACTCGGCGAAGTACTTCGTCACGCTCGCCCCGGGCGCGCCGGTGAACCCGGAGACGATCAGCGACCCGGCGGTGCCGGACTACAACTACGACGTCTTCTCCGGGGTCGACTACGACATCGACATCTCCCAGCCGGTCGGCAGCCGGATCACCCGGCTGCAGCTCGGTGGCGCCGACGTGGCCGCCGACGCCCGCTTCGTGGTGGCGGTCAACAACTACCGGCGGTCCGGCGGCGGCAGCTTCCCGGGCATCGTGAAGACCCAGGTCTACAACGCCCAGCAGGAGATCCGCCAGCTGCTGATCGACTGGGCGCAGGCCAAGGGCGCGATCGACCCGGCCGACTTCTTCGTGAAGAACTGGCAGCTCGTCCGCGCGGGCGTGCCGATCGAGTTCTGAGCGGGCCCGGCGGGCCGGAAACCCCGGCCCGCCGGCTCGTTCACTCGCTGATCTCCCAGTTGCCCCGCTCGTCGGCCCGCACGTGCAGCGACGTCTTGCCGCCCTCGGTCAGGTCGAACGTGCAGAGGTAGGGACGCAGCCCGTCGGCGCCCCGGTCGGCCTCCGGCGCGCACACGGCACCGGAGACCTCGGCCAGCAGCGCCTTCTCCACCCGGCCGTCGTCGAGGATGACGCTCTGCAGGTTCTTCGTGACCGCGCCCTCCCGGTAGTTCAGGTAGGCGGGCAGGGCCACGTTCACCGCCAGGACGGTCCAGAACGCCAGCGCGAACACGTAGGTGCCGGCGAACGCCAGCCAGTACGGGGCGCGGTTGCGGCCGTACCGGCGGGCCTTGCCGGCGCGGCGCATCGCTGACACCGCGCCGACCAGGCCGAAGAAGAACGTCAGGACCACCACCGGACGCCACGACGGCGCCTCCGGGCGGGCCGCGGCGTGCACCTCCTCGGGAAAGCGGACCAGCAGCTGACCGTGCTTGTTCTCCGGATCGCCGTACGGCGGGACGAGGCCACCGAACAGCGGCTCGGGCGGCGCCACCGGGACCGGAGCCGGCGGGCTCGCCCATGGCGGAGCGGTCGGGTAGTGCCCTGGCTCCTGTGGAGTCTGGACTGTCATGTGCGGACCTTCCCGGGGTAGCGGCACGGTCGCGATGCCGTGCCGACCGAGCCCATCGGCCGCGCACACCCCGAGTTGAGGATTAGTTGCCGCCGGTTGCGATTGTGGTGCCGTCCAGGGGCACCTGCATCTCGGTGACCCACTTGTCGAACTCACCGGGCGGGCAGTCCAGGTAGACCTCGCGCGCGAAGCCGGGCCCGGACCGCCGGTAACCGTTCTCCTCGATCCAGATGCCGATCTTCTGCTCGGTGCGGAACGCCTCCGACATCGAGCCCCGGTGCAGTGCGGTCGCCGCCTCGATCGGCTCGAGCTCGACGACGTCGAACCCGGCCCCGTTCACCTCGGCGGCGCCGATCGGGAACGCCGCGTGCACGGTGATCGTCTCGTCGTCCGGACCGGTCGGCGCGGGCCGGTAGTAGGCGATGGGCGATCCGGTCATCGCCACCCCGGCCTGCTCCATCAGCTCCATCAGCCGGGGGTAGAGCGGCGTCAGGTTCTCGGTGATGGAGGTGGGGTGGTCGTATCCGGCGGCGGTTGCGGACAGCTCCGCGACCCGCAGCGCCGGGACCTGCTTCAGAATGACGTCCCCGGTGTCCATGTGTCCCTCCGTCTCGATCAGCTGGAGACGCGCGTCGACCAGGGCCAGGCGGGCGGTGTCGCGTTCCACGTGGGCCGCCAGTTCGGCCCGCCGCAGCCGCAGCATCCCGCGCAGCTCACCGATGTCCAGCTTCTCGTCGATCATCGACTGCACCTGGTGCAGGCTGAAGCCGAGATCCTTGAGAGCGAGCACCCGGTTGAGGACGCTCAACTGGGCGGCGGTGTACCAGCGATAGCCGGTGAACGGGTCGACGTGGGCGGGGCGGAGCAGGCCGATGGCGTCGTAATGGCGCAGCATGCGCACCGACACCCGGCCCAGGCCGGCGAAGTCTCCGATACTCAACATGGTCGCTCCACCGTCCTCCCTGACACGGTGTCAGGGTCAAGCCGTGCCCTCACCTCCGCCGCCCTCGGTGGGCGGAGTGGTCGTGGTGGTCGTCGGCTCCGGTTCCTCGGTCTCTTCCGGATCGGTCGGCTGCGTGGTCGGCGGCGTCGTCGTCGGGGTCGGGGACGGCGTGGTCTCCGACGGGCTCGGTTCGGCGCTCGGCGACGGAGACGCCGAGGACGGGCTCGCCGAGGGCCGCGGCGACGGCCGCCTGCTCTGGTTGCGCGTCTTGGGCGGGCGGGTGGTCGGCTCGCTGGAGGGCACGGCCTCCTCGCTCAGGACCGGCGCCGGCGTCGTCTCCTGCACCTCGGCCTGCTGCTGCCCGGGGTTGCTCGTGGTGGGCTCGTTGTTCTGGTTCTTCAGCGCGAAGATCAGGCCGAGGCTGCCGGCCACCGCGAACAGCGCGAGGATCGCGAACATCAGGGCCCGCTGACCGGCCGGCTGGCTGCGGGTGGGCGCCGCGGGCGCCGGCACGGGCGGCGGGGCGCTGCGCGGCGCGGGCATCATCGGCGGGGAAGCCGGGCTGAGCGGAGTCGTCGGGAACTGGCCGGTGCCGACGCGGGCCGGGCTGACCGGGGCGACCAGCGCGGTGCCGGTGAGCCGTTTCCAGTCCAGTGGGCCGGCGGCGGCGAAGGCGGCCTCGGCGAACTCGGCCGCGCTCTGGAACCGGTCGGCCGGCTGTTTCGCCATGGCCCGCGCGATCAGCTCGCGGACCTCACCCGGCACGTGGTCGGGCAGCGGGTCCGGCTCGTCCTCCAGGTGCCGCAACGCGACCTGCAGAGCGTTCTCACCGTCGAACGGCGGGCGGCCGGCGATGCAGTGGTAGGCCACCGCGCCGAGCGCGTAGATGTCGGTGGCCGGGGTCAGGTTGCCCTTGGCGACCTGCTCCGGCGCCATGTAGAGCGCCGTGCCGACGATCGCGTTCAGGCCGGTGACGCTGGTCATCGCGTTCGACCGGGCGACACCGAAATCGACCAGGATCACCGCGCCGGTGGGCTTCACGATCAGGTTGCCCGGTTTGACGTCGCGGTGCACGATGCCGTTCTCGTGGGCGGCGTGCAGCGCGTCGGCCGCCTGCGCCACGATCGACATGGTCTCGGCGACCTCGAGCGGGCCCTGCTTGACCCGGTTGGAGAGCGGCTCGCCCTCCACGAAGGCCATCACGAGATAGGCGACCTTCTCCGGGCCCTCGTAATCGCCGTCGCTGGCGTAGTCGTAGACCTCGACGACACCGGGGTGCCGGAAGGCGGCCATCATCCGGGCCTCGCCGTAGAACCGGGTGGCGAACTCCGGGTCCTCCAGCATCGCCGTGCGCAGCACCTTCACCGCGACGACGCGGCCGAGCACGACATCGGTGCCCTTCCAGACGTCACCCATCCCGCCGGTGGCGACCCGTTCGTCCAACCGGTACCGGTTGTCCAGGAGGCTTCCCGCACTGAGCACCAGTGGACCTATCTGATCGGGCGGCCCAACCAGGGTCCGCGGTAGCAAGCCGAATGCCGCTCAACTGTACAGATCGCGGACCATCAGCGGGAGGTCAGCGGAGGCACCCTGCGGCCGGCCGCGGAGTCCTCGATCAGGCGGCTGAGCCTGCGTTCCCGGGTGTCCGCGCGTTTGGCGCTGACCACCCAGTGCACAGCCGCTCGCCGATACGACGCGGACTGTGTGCGAAACCACGCCCAGGCAGCGGTGTTCTCCCGCAGCCGAGTGGTCTGCGCCTCGTCCAGCTCGGCGCCGGCCGGCTGTTCGTAGGAATAGGTGGCGACCCGGTCCGGCCGTCGCTGCTCGAAGGCCCGCAGCCCGGCCGGGTGCATCAGCCCGCGCTCGGTCAGCTCGGCGATCTTCGCGATATTGACCGTGCTCCACACGCTGCCCTTGCGGCGTGGCGTGAATCGCACCTGGTAGCGGCGATCGTCGATGCGCCGGCCGATGCTGTCGATCCACCCGAAGCAGAGAGCCTGCTCGATCGCCTCGGTGTGGGTGACGGACCGCTCGCCGGTGCCTTTCTTCCAGTAGCCGAGGAAGAGTTCCGGGGCGGTCTCGTGGTGCTCCTCGAACCAGGCGCGCAGTGCCGCCGCGTCCGGGAAGAACAGGGGTTCGGCCATCGATCAAGACTAGAGCCGCTGGGCGAGCCCGGGCCCGCCCAGCGGTGGCGTACGGCGGACTCAGGTCTCGTCGTAGGTCGGCGTGACCACGACCGCCGTCTCGGCCAGTTCCAGTTCCTCGTTCTCGGCCTGCCGCTCCACCGCGGCCCGGGCCGTGCCGGCCGCGATCCAGCCGAGTGCGATGCCGGCCAGCCCGATGGTGAGGATGAGTCCCCACGGGCGGTCCGGTTTGCGCCCGGCGAGGGCGTTGGCCGCGGCGTTGGCGCGGTGCCACGCCTCGTCCGTGACATAGCTCACACGATCACCGGCCTTGTCGGCCAGCTTCCGGCTTTTCCGGCTCGCCTTCCGGCCGATTCTGGTGGCGGTGCCGGTAGCCGTGTCCGCGGTGTGCTTCCCGGCCTCCCGGGCGTTCTCGCCCGCGGTCGTCATGGCCGCGGAGAGGTACTCCCACGCTTGACTGGCGGTCCGCTCGGCACGATTTTTCCTGCTCGAGAACATCGTCGGTTACCTCCTGCGGTGGCCCCTCCAGGCCGCATTTCCCCGGACGGGGCGTGGGCAAACTCCGGTGTGGACGCCATCACGGTTCAGAAACGATTTGACGTCGCGCAGTACTGTTGACCACGTTCACACGGGCCACTCAGGTGACTAACAGGTTCGGTGCCTAACCTTTCGGGCAGTTTCACCGAACCTTCCGGGGGTAGTCCTTCCGCCCTGCTCAGGCAGGCTGGAGGCGGCCCGCGAACGCAGGAACAACGCCCGGAGATGCCGGGCGGGTGGAGGGAAGAGGCGTGACGCTGTCGATAACGACGTCGACGCTGGCCGACGGCGCGGTTGAGGTCTCGCCGCGAGGCGAGATCGATGTCGAGAACGCGTACGAGATTCGTGAAGCGGTGGCCGCTCAGCTGGCCGAGGGCGGGCCCGGGCGGATCGAGCTCAACATGCGGCACGTGACCTTCATCGACTCGGTCGGCATCAGCGCCCTCGTGGCGGCCTTCCAGCTCGCCGCGGTCAGCGGCGTCAAGCTGATCGTGACCCGGCCCAGCCGCTTCGCGCATCGCCAGCTCTGGGTCACCGGCCTGCTGGGCCTCTTCGGCAACCCGCAACCGTTTGAGGAAGCGGTGACCACCGCCGGCGCCTGACATCCCGCGGCTCAGAAAGCCGGGCTCTGCACCCGGATCGCCTCGACGTTGATCCTTACGTCGGTGTCCTCGTGCGGCGCCCGGATCGGGGTGATCACGGCGAAGTTCTCCGCGAGGGCGGCCAGGTCGCTGCCCGGGTCCAGGGTCTCCTCGGCGGCCTGCACGGCGGTCCGGACGTAGCCGTCACCCGCTTCGGCGATGCTCATCTGCACCTGGCCGAACCGGGCGAGCGACGCCTGCCGCAGGCCGCGGATCCCGTCCACGTGCAGGTCCGGCACATTCAGGTTGAAGACCGTCCCGGGCGGGGTGTGCAGCAGCGAGGGCAGCAGGCGCACCGCGAACTCGGCGCCGCTGGCCCAGTGGTGCTGCTCGTCGTCGATCCGGTCGAGGGCCGCGATGGCGGCGCCGCCGCTCGCCGCGGAGGCCGCCGCCGGGGTGAGCACGTCCAGGGAGACGGCCAGCCCGTAGAGGCCGGCGTGCGAGGCGGTCAGCGTGGCGCCCACGGTGCCGGAGTGCACCACCGCGGCGCCGGCGTTGGCGCCCCGGTTGATCCCGGAGAGCACGATGTCCGGTTCCGGGCCGAAGGCCTCCCGCAGCGCCAGCAGCACGATGTACGCCGGTGAGGCGGCCACCCCGTACGCCGGGATGTTCTTGGCCCCGGGCAGTTCCCGCTCCTCGAAGCAGATCTTGCCGTCCTGCATGACCGCGGTCATCGAGGCGCTGCTACCGCTCGACTCGCTCAGCGGAGCGGCCACCACCACGTCGTACCCGGCGTGTGCGACCGCCCGCGCCAGCCAACGGATGCCCGGCGCCTCGATGCCGTCGTCGTTAGTGATGAGGATTCGCATGGGTGAATCGTTGCCCGGTACGCCGCTCATGATGCCTTCTTCATCGGGGTCAACTCGACCCGTTCGGTGAGGACCCGGACGGCGTCCACGTGCCCGGTGCCGAGGCCGTGCCGGGTGACGTTCAGCGCGCCGGCGGCCGCTCCGGTCCGGACCGCCTCCTCCATCGGGCCGCCGTGGGCCAGGGTCGCGGCGACCCCGGCGGTCATCGAGTCGCCGGCGCCGCGGTGCTCGGCCGGGGTGAGCCGGGGGAGCGCGACGCCGTAGACCTCACCCTCGATCAGCGCCAGCGCACCCTCGTCGGCCCGGGAGACCAGAACCGTCTCGGCCCCGTCGTCGTGCAGCTTGAGCAGCGCCTTGACCAGCGACCCGGTGGAGCCGTCGGGCGCTGTCCCGTCGGCGATCAGCTCCTCGTGGCTGATCTTCAGCACCGAGATGCCGGCCTGCAGCACCGCCTTCAGGTGCCGGCTGCACAGGTCGGCGATCACCTTGCAGCCGTTGGCGCGCAGGTCGGTGGCGAGCCGGCCGTACACCTCGGGCTTGATCACCGACGGGTGCGCCGGGCCGCTCAGGATGGCGATCCCGGCACGCAGGCCCTCGGCGAGCGTCAGGTTGTAGAGCTCGTCGAGCTCGTGCCGGGACAGCGGCGTACCCGGGCGCTCGGCGATCTCCTGGCGGGTGCCGCCGCGGCGATCGTGCACATACCACCCGCTGCCGTGCTCGCGCATGACCAGCCGCAGCGTCACCCCGGGCAGCTGGAGCAGGGGGCTCAGGACGCGGCCGACCTCGCCCCCGGCGGCCGCGCAAAGTGTCACCTGTGCGCCGAGCGACGTGATCATCCGGGTCTGCCAGATGCCCTGGCCACCCGGGTGCACGTGCAGTTCGGGCTCTTCGTGATGTTGTTCGATGGTCACCGTCAGCTGGGGCGCCGGCGCGAAGACCATGACCCGGCCGTCACTCATGCTCGAATTGTCATCTTTTTGCGCATCCGGCGTGGCATATCGCAAAAAGAACAGATGTCCCGCTCTATGACTCGAATCCCCGGGAGGTCAGATCCTGGACCGCGCCGGACAATTCCGGCCGTGACCGCAGCAGCTCCTCCAGGCGCACCCGCCACCGGCCGGCCTCGAGGTCGAACGCCCGCCGGTCGCCGCCGGTGCGGGCGGACTCGGTCAGCAGCTGGTCACGGGTCTCGATGAAGGCGGAGCAGATCTCCGGGCCGAGGAGGTCGTGGACCTCATCGGCGAAGGCGCTGAACCGCGGCCCGGTGGCCGCGCGCACGAAGGCCCGGGCGCCGTCCCAGGCGACCCTCGGCTGATGGATGACCGTCGACATGGGTCGATCTTCCACCGCCGAGTGTGATGATCGCCATACCCTCACCAGCCGGTGGGTGAACAGTGCCGGCCGCCGCCGGCCGGCTCCACCTGCAGGGTGGCGTGATCGATCGCGAAGTCCTCGTGCAGCGCCTCGCGGGCCACCGTCAGCACCGCGCCGAGCTCGGCCGCCGCGTCCAGTTTCAGGTGGGCCGAGGCCACGTCCATGCCCGAGGTCAGGGTCCAGACGTGCAGGTCGTGGACGTCGCAGACGCCCGGCACCGAGGCCAGGCGGGCACGCACGGCGGTGACGTCGACGTGCTCGGGCGCCGCCTGGACCAGGATCCGGACCGCGGAGCGGCCGAGCGTGAACGTGCGGGGCAGAATCATCAGGGCCACCACGACGGCGACGATCGGGTCCGCGTACGCCCAGCCGGTGAGCCAGATGACCAGCGCGGCCACGATGACCCCGACCGAGCCCAGCAGGTCGCCGAGCACCTCCAGATAGGCCCCGCGGACCGCGATGTTCTCCTTCGCGCCGGACTGCAGCAGCCGGAAGGCGACCAGGTTGGCCACCAGGCCGCCGATCGCCACCGCCAGCATCCACCCGGCCGGCACCTCCGGCGGGTCGGTGAACCGGCGCACCGCCTGGACCAGCACGAATCCCGCCACGCCGGCGAGCAGCACGGCGTTGGCCAGGGCGGCCAGCACCTCCAGGCGGTAGAGGCCGAAGGTGCGCCCGGAGTCGGTGCCGGCCCGGCCTGCGGCGGTGATCGCGGCGAGCGTCATGGCGATGGCGAGCACGTCGGTGAACATGTGCCCGGCGTCGGAGAGCAGGGCGAGCGAGCCGGTGAGCCCGGCCGCCACCGCCTCGACGATCATGAAGGCGGTCAGCAGGCCGGCCGCCCACCAGAGGTGCTTGCGGTGCCGGGCCCCGCCGTGCAGTGCCCGGGTGCCGTGGTCGTGACCGGCTCCCATGTCGTCCACCTTCCGTCGTCGCGAGGGCCGTCGCCAATGTATGCGTACATCGCTATATATGCAATCGGTTGTGCCGCACGCTCCCACGCGTTGGAATCCAAGTCGACCCGTTACGCATCGGAAAGGAAGTCTCGTGCTTCGGCGTACCCTTGCGAACGCTCTTCTCTGTGCCACTCTGGCGGTGACCGTAGCCGCCCAGCCCGCCGCTGCGGCCCAGACCAGCCCACTACCCAGCACAATCACCCTGCCGAGCGGTTTCCAGCCCGAGGGGATCGCCATCGGGGAACGGCCGTACGCCTACTTCGGCTCCCGCGTCGACGGCGACATCTACCGCGTCGACCTGCGCACGGGAACCGGCCGGACCTTCGCCGAGGGCCCCGGCACCCAGTCCCTCGGCATGAAGATCGCCGACGGCCGGCTCTTCGTGGCCGGCGGTGGCGGCGGTGACGCCCGCGTCTACGACCTGCGGTCCGGCACGCTGCTGAAGACCTACCAGTTGCGGCCGGCCGCCGACGGGCCGTTCATCAACGACGTGATCGTCACCCGGGACGCCGCGTGGTTCACCGACTCGCGCAGCGCGACCCTGTTCAAGCTGCCGCTCGGCCGGCACGGCAAGCTGCCCGCGGCGGCGGTCGCGGTGCCGCTCACCGGCGACCTGGTGGTCACGCCGGGCGCCACGAACGCCAACGGCATCACCACCACGCCCGACCGCCGGGCGCTGATCATCGTGCAGTCCAACACCGGATACCTGTTCCGGGTGACCCGGTCCGGGGAGACCAGCCGGATCGACCTGGGCGCCGAGCTGCTGACCAACGGTGACGGCATCTGGCTGCGCGGCAGGACCCTCTACGCGGTCCAGAACCGGCTCAACGTCATCGCCAAGATCGAGCTGAACCGGAGGGGGACCGCCGGCACGGTGGTGTCCCGCACCGGCGACCCGCGCTTCGACGTGCCGACCACGATCGCCGAGTACGGCAAGCGCTTCTACCTGCCGAACGCCCGCTTCACCACGCCGCCCACGCCGGAGACCACGTACAACGCGGTCGCCGTGCCGATTCCCTAGGCCCTAGGGCAACCAGCCGGGGTTCGTGCCCACCGTGGTCAGCCGCTGCGTCGCGCGGGACAGGGCCACGTACAGGGTGCGGACCCCGGCGTCGTCCGTCGCGATCTGCGCCGGCTCGACCAGGACCACCGCGTCGTACTCCATGCCCTTGGCCTCCAGCACGGTGACCACCTGGACCCGCTCCGGCAGCCCGGCCACCCAGCCGGCCACCTCGTCGTGCCGCGGCACCGGCATGATCACGCCGATCGTGCCGTCCACCTCGGTGAGCTGCTTCTCGGTCAGCTCCCGCACCGCCTCCGGCAGCGCGGCTGCCGCCGTCACCACATCGCCCGGCGCCACGCCGGTGCTGCGCACCGCCGACGGCAGCGGCAGGTCCGGCATGATCGTCCGGATCACCTTCGCCGCCACCTCGAAGATCTCCGACGAGTTGCGGTAGTTGGTGGTCAGCGCGTAGCTGTTGCGCTTGCGCGAGCCCAGCGCCCGGTCCCGGGCGCGGTCCAGCTCGGCCGGGTCGCCGGACCAGGCGGTCTGCGCCGGGTCGCCGACGATCGTCCAGGACGCGTACGACCCGCGCCGGCCGATCATCCGCCACTGCATCGGCGACACGTCCTGCGACTCGTCGACCACCACGTGCGCGTACTCGCGGTAGTCCTCCTCGCGCTGCACCTGCTGGGCGCGGGCCGCCGCCTGCCGGTCCGCGTACGTGCTGACCTCCTGGATCCCGTCCCGCACGTGGAACGGGTTCTTGCTCTTCTTCTGCGGCTGCCGCGGCCGGCCCATCAGCTCGTCCAGCTCGTCCAGCAGCGCCACGTCGGCGATCGTCGGGCCGTGCTCGGCCAGCGCGTCGAACGAACCCTGCAGGGTGGCGATCTCGTCCCGGGAGAGCACCCCGTTCGCGTACGCCCGCAGCCGTTTCGGGTCGGCGAGCCAGCGCAGCACCCGCATCGGGGTGAACCGCGGCCACCAGGCCTTCAGGAACTCCCGGAAGTCGGTCCGGTCGGCCAGCTCCGACTCGAACTCGCGCTTCTCCGGCAGCCCGGTCACCTTGTGCTCGCGGGCCTGCGCCCAGAGCGCGTCGAAGACCCGGTCGAAGCCGTGCCCGCGGACCTCGTTGCGGCGGGCGCCGCGCGGCAGCGCCTTGCGCCGCAGCTGGTCCAGTTCGGCGGCGCCGAGCCGCAGCAGCGTCCCGCGGTAGAGCAGGCGCAACTCGGTCGGGGCGCCCGGCACCGCGTCGTGCGAGGCGCGTTCCAGCACCCGGCGCATCCGCAGCGAGCCCTTGATCGCGGCGACGTCACCCGGGTCGACCCGGGTCGCGTCGTAGCCGGGCACCAGCGAGCCGAGCGAGCGCAGCGTCGCGGTCTCCTCGCCGAGCGAGGGCAGCACGGTCGCGATGTATTCCACGAAGACGCCGGACGGGCCGACCACCAGGATGCCGCCGCCGGCGAACCGGCTGCGGTCCGAGTACAGCAGGTACGCCGCGCGGTGCAGCGCCACCGCCGTCTTGCCGGTGCCGGGGCCGCCGGTCACGATCGTCACCCCGGAGGCGGGGGAGCGGATCGCCTCGTCCTGCTCACGCTGGATGGTGGCGACGATGTCGCGCATGCCCCGGCCGGTCGCCTTCGCCAGGCTGGCCAGCAGCGCGCCGTCGCCGACGATCCGCATGTCGGCGGGGGCGGCGTCCGGGTCGAGCAGGTCGTCCTCGATCCCGATGACCCGCTCCCGGCTGGACTGGATCATCCGGCGGCGGACCACGCCGAGCGGCTCGGCCGCGGTGGCCCGGTAGAACGCGGCGGCGGCGGGCGCCCGCCAGTCCACCACGAGCGGCTTGGAGTCCTCGTCGCGGATGCCCATCCGGCCCACGTAGTGGGTGGCGCCGGTGGCCAGGTCGAGCCGGCCGAAGACCAGCCCTTCGTACTCGGTGTCCAGGGCGTGCCGCCGGCGCGCCGCGTGGTAGACCATCGCGTCGCGCTCGACCAGGGCGCCGAAGGTGCCCACGCCGGCCAGGCGGTAGCCCTCCTTCTCGGCCCGGGACGCGTCCTGGCGCAGCTCGGCGAGACGGGCGTACACCCGGTCCACGTGCTGCTGCTCGACCGCGATCTCCTGCTGAAGGACGGTGGCGTCGCTCAAGTCGGTCGTTCTCCCTTTCCTGCGCACCACCAGCGCTTGCGCCGCATGCGCGGCGGCAATGTGGGATCCGCTGTTTCCCTGCGCGCCATCACGCGCTTGCGCGAGGGGGCAATCGAACTTACTCCTCCGGGGCTACCAGCGTCGAACGCACCTCCCCCCGGTCCTTTCGCCCGAACTTCCCAGGATCGTCGCCGGAGCACGGCGAGGTGTGCGTTTCCGGCGAAACGCCGCAGGCGTTCGACCAACGAGCCCCAGGGGTACGGGCAACGTCCGCGGCCGGCGCGTCTGCCGGCGCCCCAGCGCGACCGCCGGGCTGACCTTCAGGCGGCCCTGCGCTCGCCGGTGGCGCCGGACATCTGCCGGGCCGCCCGCTGCCGCTCCCGCTTCGCCTGGCGGGCGACCCGCCGCACGATCCCGGTCAGGGCCGCCGAGACCTCCTCCGGCCGCTCCAGCGGCAGCATGTGCCCGGCGCCCGGGAAGATCTCCAGCTCGGCGCCGGGCAGCGCGTGGGCGATCGACTCGGCGCAGGCCGGCGGGGTCAGCCGGTCCCGGTCGCCGGCCAGCACCGCCGCCGGTACGTCGGCCAGCGCGGCGAGCGTGTCCAGGCGCTGCTGGGCGCCGACCGACTCGCGGAAGCCGCCGATCGAGCGCAGCGGGGCCCGGCCCAGGCTGCGCATGGTGAGCCGCAGCGCGTCGGTCGAGCAGTCGTCGCCGAAGAGCAGCCAGCGCAGCGCCGGGCGCAGGGCGGGCAGCACGGCCCGGTGCGGGCACCAGGCGCCGGAGCGGGCGAGCAGGCCGGCGCCGAGGGTCTCCCCGGCCCGCAGCACGGTCGCCAGGTGCGGGGGCAGCCCGTACCGGGTGTGGGTGTGCCCTTCGGCGGTGGTCGAGACGAGGAGCAGGCCGGCCACCCGGGCGGCGAAGTCGTCGGGGTGGCGGTGGGCGTACTCCATGATCGTCATGCCGCCCATCGAGTGCCCGGCGAGGACCACCGGCCCGGACGGCGCGAACCGGCTGATCACCTCGGCCAGGTCGTCGCCGAGCTGGTCGAGGGTGGCCGAGCGCAGCCGGGTGGCGCCGGAGCGCCCGTGGCCCCGGGTGTCGTAGGCGATCACCCGCGGCGCCTTGCGGCCCATGCCAGTGAGCGCGGCCACCTGGTGCCGCCAGATCCGCCGGTCCAGGCACCACCCGTGCAACAGCACCACGGTCACCGGCGCGTCGGCCGGGCCGGACACCTCGACGTGCACCCGGACGCCGTCGGCGAGGGTGATCTCCGAACACTCAGACATGGGCACCTCCGTGCGGCTCACGGCCCCCGCAGTACCCACGGGTAATAAGCATCACTCGCGATCTCCGAGACCGCCACACTTGCCCGTAGGACTTTCGGCTCTTGTGCGCGGCACAGTGAGTTACCTCGCAAACACTTTTCTGCCGGGCTCCACCGGCGAAAATCTTCCCCATGACGGCCATCCGAGATGCCCAGGTCATTAGCCCCGCCGACGCCTTGAGCAAGCTCATCACGGGCAACAAGCGGTTCGTCTACGGCAACCCGCGATACGGCCACGACGTGACTCAGGCGGCCGCTACGGCCGGCGGTCAGCAGCCGCACTCGCTGGTTCTGGGCTGCATCGACTCGCGGGTGCCGCTGGAGGCGATCTTCGACCAGTCCTTCGGCTCGATCTGCGTGGGGCGTTCCGGCGCCCATGTGCTGGATCGCTCGCTGGTCGGCTCGGTCGGTTTCGCGGTGGCGAAACTGGGCGTCTCGCTGATCCTGGTGGTCGGGCACAAGCGCTGCGGGGCCGTGCACGCCACCGTCGACGCGCTGCGTGCCGGCACGCCGTCCGAGGGCGAAGTGGGCTATCTGGTGGACCAGCTGGCCCCGGCGGTGCACGAGGTGGGGCTGGACGACCCGGAGGCGGCGGAGAAGGCGGTACGGGCGCACGTGCTGCGGACCGTCGAGCGGCTGCGCGTGGTCGACAGCCTGGCCGCGCCGATCGGGGCCGGGACGCTGCGGGTCGAGGGCGCCATCTATGACCTGGACAGTGGCTGGGTGGAATTCCTGTCCTGATCTTCACCAACAGCAAAAAGGCGCCTCCCGGTCATCGACCGGGAGGCGCCTTCGCGTCCTGCGGCTTGATCAGCCCTCGAACACGCCCGCGTCGACGAGGCGCTTCTCGGTGGCGTCCCAGCCGTGCTCCGGGCTCACGCTGTGCAGGGCGTTGAGCTCGGCGCGGATCTTGGCACCGTGACCGGCGGCGGCCAGCACCCGGACCTCCTCGACGAAGGCGTCGGAGTCGGTCGCGAGGTGGGTGGTCTTGCCGTTGGTCAGGTTGCGCACGTAGGCGTAGCGGCCGTTGGCGAGCGGGATGAGGTACTTGTACTCACCGAGCACGCTGAGGGCGCCGCCAGCGCCCGCCTGGCCGGCGCGGACTGATGCGCGGGCGGTCTTTGAGGTGTTGCTCGCCACGGCGGTACTCCTTGGAGGAAAGCAGAAAAGCAGAAAAAAGGCCGTAGCAACTCTACACGACAGCCGGTGGACCGTGCCGTCGGAGCAGGTAAGGCCGTTGCACAGGGTATGCCACGACGGCGGATCCCATAGTCGATGTTGCGGATTCTCTGGCGCACCATCCGTACCACCCGGCATCATGGGACACGATCAACCGCGGTCGAGGTCGTAGGGGAAGACGCACCTCGGTCTCCGGGAGGTCACCGTGCCAACGTGTGGCGTCGTATACGTCCACTCGACCCCACTCGCCGTGTGCCAGCATGTCGAGTGGGCGATCGCGCGCGTCCTGACCGCGCCGGTCAACCTGCAATGGACCGTGCAACCGGTCGATCCGAGCATGCGCCGAGCCGAGTGCAGCTGGACCGGTCGGGCCGGTACTGGCGCCGAGCTGGCTGCTGCCCTCCGGCAGTGGCCCATGATCCGTTTCGAGGTCACCGAGGAGCCCAGCGCGGGCGTCGACGGGGAGCGTTTCATGCACGTCCCCGGGCGTGGCCTCTTTCACGGAGTCATGGGCGCGTCGGGGGACATCCAGATCGGCGAGGACCGGCTGCGCGCCATCATGTCCTCGGTCCGGGCGCCCGAGGCACTGGCCCACGCGCTGGACAAGGCGCTCGGCACCGCCTGGGACGCCGAACTGGAGCCGTACCGGTACGCCGGCGACGGTGCACCGGTGACGCTTCTGACCCGGGTGGGCTGAAGCTGCCCGATCGAGTGGCGACGGTTGTCCTGAGCTGATTCGATGGCGGACGTGAAAAACCTCCTGCGCGTGGCTTTTGTCGTACCTCTGCTGTTGGTGAACGGCGCCTGTGGAAACGACGAGCCCGCGCCGGAGGCACCCGCCGCGACCACCGCGGCGCCGGCGCCGTCGGCGCCGTCGATGAGCGCGGCGCCGTCGGTGAGCGCCGATCCGGC
>NZ_JBEZZB010000172.1:460-21295 GCF_040638955.1 Actinoplanes sp. NPDC024001 | reverse complement strand
AGCCGGTCGGCCGCCCGTGACGCAGCGGCGAGTTCGCGAAAGCGGCCGCCAGCACCGGGGCGAGCGTGTGCGCGAGCGCCCAGCGGCGGCCCAGCCCCAGCGGTCCGCCACCGTCCAGGCCCGCCTCGAGGCCGACCCGGATCCCGGCGGTGGCCGTGCCCAGCGTGTGCGCCGGACCGTCCGGATGGGCGGTGCCGGAGGCCTGCGGCAGGACGGTGAGCCGGTGCCGCTCGGCGAACCGGCCGGCGGCGCCCAGGTCGTCGGCCATCCGCCGCAGCGCTGTCTCGAGGCCGGGGGAGGGCGGCCCGCTGACGGTCATCACCCGCGGCGAGCGGGTGTCCAGGAACCCGTGCCGCAGTGGCCGCCGCCCGCCCGGCGCGCCGGCCGGGTCGAGCAGCAGGTCCACCGCGATGCCGACGAAGCCGGGAACGCCGGGCGCGAACGCGCGCCCGGCGAGAAACTCCTCGGCGGCCTGTTCGGTCAGGATGGTCATGCGCGCCTCGCTCCCCATGGAGCGGCGAGCATATCAGTCCTACCGAAACAGTAGGAGAGGTGTGCCGGTCAGTACTGGTTGCCGGCGGTGGTCAGCCGCACCTCACCGGCCGGCAGCGCGGGGCATCCCGTGCCGCCGGGGTAGGTGGCGCCCGCCGGGTGGATCAGCCACGTCGGCAGGTTCGCGGTGCTGGCGATCAGGAACGTGCCGAGATCGTTGTTCGTGAACCGGTTGTGGTAGGACGCGCACTGCCCGGTCCCGATCTCCTCCAGGTAGTGGGCAGCGCCCGGGGTGGTCGTGCGGTAGAAGTCGTTGGCCCCGAAGACGTTGCTGTCGAAGGTGTTGTAGTTGCTCGTGTTGCGCACCTTCACCGGGTCGCTGCTCACGCCGGTCACGTTGTTGCGGGTGAAGTTGTTGTACCAGCTCTTGTGCGTCACGTAGATCGCGTGGATGTAGCTGTTCTCGCTGTTGCGCAGGTTGATGAAATGGTTGTTCTCGATGCGGTTGTTCGACGACTCGGTCAGTACCACGCCGCCGTATCCGCACCGGACGAAGTCGCTCGTGGTGTCACAGGTGCCACCGGTGTAGGCGTTGCCGAGCGAGGTGAACCGCATCCCGAAGATGGTGTTGCGGTTGAGGCCGCGAGCCGACGGCTGACCCAGGCCGGACGTGGCCTGGTAACCGCCGCCGCACCCGTCCTCGCCCGAGCCGTCCAGGGAGATGCCGCCGCTGGAGTAGTTCTGCACCTGCAGGTAGTAGAAGTTGAGCTTCGAGTCCCCGCCGGCGGCCAGGTCCCCGCCGGGGCAGGCGTAGAACCAGTAGCCGGGACCGTACCGCAGCGAGCCGGCGAGCCGGGCATTCTCGAAGACCGGCTTCTGGGTGAACGACGTGGCGCCACCACCGACCGTGTAGTCGGCCGGCATGAACGAGATCGAACGGCCCGGCCGGTAGGTCAGCCACTTGGTCTGCAGCGCGGTGTAGGTGCCGCCCATGATCCGGACCTCGACGTCCTGATCCTTGGGGCCGGCCGCGATGAGCTGCGCGACCCGCTCCAGGGTGCCCGCGCCGTCTTCCGGCGTCGTGCCGGTCGCCGTTGGCGAGCCACCCGGCTTCATGTAGATGGTCTGAATGCCCGCGGCTGCGGCCGGCCCGGCCGTGACCGCGAGGCCCGCGCTGATCGCCAGTCCGGCGGCCACCATCGCGGCCGCGATCTTACCCAACTTCACTGTCTGTCCCTCCTGGCCGGCATCGCGGGGCCAGCCATGGAAGATCGTCACCAGCCCCGTCCGGCACGGGGATCCTAGGTGGACGCCGATGGACGATCAACGGACGAGGAACTAACACCCGATTAAGATAGGTTCCTAGGATGCCTTAGGGGTGGTGGGGTGGGCCCCGGAGGGGCGGATCGGGGGAGAGGCAGGGAAACCGCCGGTATTCCAGGCCCGCACCCCGCCCGTACGGTCGGCTCATGTCATCGAACAGCGTCACCGTCCGCCAGGCCGCCCTGGACGCGCCGCTCCTGATGCTCGCCTACGGCGTGCTGCGCCTGCTCGACGGTCTCGACGGCGGCCCCGGTCCCGGCCTGGCCTGGAACCTCGGCCACCTGGCGTTCTTCGCCGCCATGCTGCTGTTCGGCGCACTCGCCGCCGGCCTGGTGCCGCTGGCGCCCACCGGCGCCCGCCGGGTCGCCACCGTCGCCGCCGCCGTGACCGTCCTCGGCGTCGTCTGCTTCCTCTGGGTGATCACCGGCGACCTGTCGCCCGCCTTCCGCGACTCGACGCCGCTGCCCACCCCGCTGCGGGCGGCCGGCCCGATGGCGTTCACCCTCGGCATGCTCACCCTGCTCGGCCTGATGGTCGCCGCCCGCCGCGTCCCGGTCTGGAGCCCGCTGCTGTTCGGCGCCGCCGTCGTCGCGGTCACCGTCAACCTGAACCTGCTGCCGCTGGCCGCGCTGCTGCTGGTGACCGCCCTGGCCCCGCTGTCCCGCCAGCCGGCCCGCCCGGAACCGGCCCGCACGCCGCGCGCGACCTCCGGTCCCGTGCGCAGCCGCGCGCTGCACTGACTCCCGGGCGAAGATCCGCCCGGCCTCAGCCGTGTCCGCCGCCGACCTGGACCGGCCGCCCGCCGGCGCCCAGCCGCACCCGCCCGTGGGTGAACCGCGCCCGGTACGTCGACGCGCTCAGCCCGTAGTGCGCCCGGAACCGCCGGGCGAAGTAGTTCTGATCCGGCCACCCCACGTCCTGCGCGATCTGGGTGATCGGCTCGTCGGTGTGCAGCAGCAGGTTCGCCGCGGTCTCCACCCGGTGCCGCGACAGGTAGGCCACCGGCGGCAGCCCCGTGGTCGCCTTGAAGATGCGCACCAGATAGCCCGCGCTGATCCCCAGCTTGCCGGCCAGTTCGGTGAGCGTCCACCGCCGGGCCAGGTCCGCCTCCATCAGCCGCATCGCGTGGGTGACCGCCGGATGCGTCGGCGCGGTCGCCCGGTCGGTGGCGACCGCCCGGGACAGCACCGACAGGAACAGGGTGAGCCGGCCGATGATGTCGCCGCGGTGCGGCCCGTCCGGCTGGGCCCGGATCCGGTCGAGCGCGTCGAGGTGCTCGATGGCCTCGGTCAGCGCGGTGGGGGAGAGGTGCGCGGTGAGCATGCCGCGGCGCTGCATCGCGTACGGCCCGGTCCACAGCAGGTAGCCGAGCAGCGGGTCCTCCCGGGTCCAGGCGAGTTCGCGGTGCAGCAGGTCCACCGAGAAGCAGCAGTTGTACAGGTCGAGGGCCTGGCACTGCTCGTAGCCGTGCCAGACGCCGGGGCGCAGCAGCACCACGTCGCCGACGCGCAGCTGCTGGTCGCCGAGCACGGACCGGTGCCGGCCGGCGCCGCCGACCATGACGGCGATCTCGACGAAGCTGTGCGTGTGATCCGGGTGGATGTCCTGGTGCATGTAGTGGCCGGCGTACGCCAGTGACCCGTCGGAGAAGTAGAGCAGGCCACGGTTCTGCCCGACCGGAGGTTCGCCCATGCGTGCACCACATCACACGTGGTCAATATCGTGCTAGCCCAGGTGCAGCTTGGCCTATCCGCGCCGGTGCGGCGGAACCACGATGGAGCTGCGCCCGCACCCACGTGTCAACCGGGGAGTAGTGCCGCGGGCAGGGTCACATCGTCCTGATCACGAGGAGCCCCATGCTCGCTCTGCGCCTGGAACACCAGACCGACGGCACTGTCGTGAACACTCCCACCCCGCGCCTGTCCTGGATCCTCGACGAGGCCGAGCCCGGCTATGTCCAGCGGGCCTACGAGATCGCCGTCGGCGGCGACCGCTTCGTGGTGGAGTCCGCCGAGCAGGTGCTCGTCCCGTGGCCGGGCGAGCCCTTGCGCTCCCGGCAGAGGGCCGAGGTGCGGGTCCGGGTCCGCGGCGACGGCGACTGGAGCGACTGGAGCGAGACCACCGTCGTGGAGGCGGGCCTGCACGCCCCCGAGGACTGGACCGCGCGGTTCATCAGCCCGGCTGAGGAGGGCGACAACGCGGTCCGGAAGGCGTTCACGGTGACCGGTGAGATCACCCGGGCCCGCCTCTACATCACCGCGCACGGCCTCTACCGGGCCGAGCTCAACGGCGAGCGGGTCGGCGACCACGAGCTGGCGCCCGGCTGGACCAGCTATCCGCGCCGGCTGCGCTACCAGGTCTACGACGTGACCGGCCAGGTCCGCTCCGGCGAGAACCGGCTGCGGGTGCTGCTCGGCAACGGCTGGTTCCGCGGCCGCCTGGGCTTCGCCCAGGGCCGCGCCCTCTACGGCGACCGGCTCGCGCTGCTCGCCCAGCTCGAGCTGACCTTCGCCGATGGCACGACGCGGTCGGTGGTCACCGATGAGACGTGGCTCGGCGCCACCAGCCACATCAAAACCGATGATCTGTACGACGGGCAGCGCACCGACCTGCGCCTCCGGGCTGAAGAGTCGCACCCGGTAGAGGTCGTGGAGGCCGATCTGGGCCGCCTGGTCGGCGCCGACGGCCCGCCGGTGCGCGTCACCGAGGTCCTGCCCGCGGTGAGCGTCGACGGCAATCTGGTCGACTTCGGGCAGAACCTGGTCGGCTGGGTGCGGCTGCGCACCCGCGGCCACGCCGAGGGCCACGAGATCACCCTGCGGCACGCCGAGGTGCTGGAGAACGGCGAGCTCGGGGTCCGCCCGCTGCGCACCGCCGCGGCCACCGACACCTACGTGCTGGCCGGCCCGGACGAGGTCACCCTCGAGCCGGTCTTTACCTTCCACGGGTTCCGCTACGCCGAGATCACCGGCGCCGGTGAGCTGCGCGCCGAGGACGTCGAGGCCGTCGTGGTCGGCTCCGACCTGCGGCGCACCGGCTGGTTCGCGTCGTCGCACGAGCTGCTCAACCGGTTCCACGAGAACGTGGTGTGGGGGATGCGCGGCAACTTCCTGGACGTGCCGACCGACTGCCCGCAACGCGACGAACGGCTCGGCTGGACCGGCGACATCCAGGTGTTCGCGCCGACCGCCGCGTTCCTGTACGACACCGCCGGCTTCCTCACCTCCTGGCTCGCCGATCTCGCCGCCGAGCAGTACAAGGACGGTTCGGTGCCGTTCGTGGTGCCGGACGTGCTGCGCGACGCGTCACCGTCGGCCGCCGCGTGGGGCGACGCGGCCACGCTGGTCCCGTGGACGGTGTACCGGCGTACCGGGGACCGGCAGCTGCTGGCCCGGCAGCTGCCCAGCATGCGCGCCTGGGTGGACCGGATCGCCGACCTGGCCGGTGACGACCTGCTGTGGACCGGCGGGTTCCAGTTCGGTGACTGGCTGGACCCGGCCGCGCCGCCGGACAACCCGTTCCAGGCCCGCACCGACGCCGACGTGATCGCCACCGCGCATCTGGCCCGTTCGGCGCAGGTGCTGTCGGAAGCGGCCGCGGTGCTCGGCGAGACCACGATCGCCCGCCAGTACGCGGACCTGGCCGGGCGGGTGCGGGCCGCGTTCGCCGCCGAGTACGTCACCGAGGGAGGCCGCGTACTCGGGGACGCCGAAACGGCGTACGCGATGGCGTTGAGCTGGGCGCTGCTGCCGTCGGCGCGGCAGCGGGAGCGAGCCGGCCGCCGGCTCGCGGACCTGGTGCGCACCTCGGGGTTCCGGATCGCGACCGGGTTCGTCGGCACCCCGCTGATCGCGGACGCGCTCACCGACGCCGGCGAGTCCGAGGTCGCCTACCGGCTGCTGCTGCAGACCGGCTGCCCGTCCTGGCTGTACGCGGTGACGATGGGCGCGACCACGGTGTGGGAACGCTGGGACAGCATGCTGCCGGACGGGTCGATCAACCCGGGCGAGATGACGTCGTTCAACCACTACGCGCTCGGCGCGGTCGCCGACTGGCTGCACCGCCGCGTCGCCGGGCTGGCCCCCGCCGAACCCGGCTACCGCAGGATCCTCGTCGCGCCGGTGCCCGGCCCCGGCCTCACCTCGGCGTCGGCGCGGCACCTCACCCCGTACGGAAAAGCCGAGGTCTCCTGGCGCCGTGCCGGCGGCGACCTGCGCCTGGACCTGCGGGTGCCGGTGGGCAGCACCGCGACCGTGCGGCTGCCCGGCGCCGCAACCGTCGAGGTGGGCCACGGCAGCCACTCGTGGACGGTGCCGGACCCGGTCACCGACCGGCCGCCGGCCACCGTGCGCGACGTGCTCGACCGGGAGCCGCTGTGGCAGGCGGTGGTCGCTGCCGCGGTCGAGGCCGGCGCGGCCACCGGCGAACCGGCCGTGGCCGCGCGCCTGAGCCGTTACCTGGACGCCCCCGCCGACCAGCTCGTCGACGCCCTCACCGCGGCCGGTTTCGTGCCGAACGCCGCCGACCTGCGCCGCCGGCTCGCCGAGCTGCTGCCCGGCGTGCGCGCCTGAACTCCCGACCCCCGGAGGATGAAATGAGATCCAGCATAGGTGTGGCCGCGGTCGCGGCCGTCGCGCTCGCGCTGACCGGCTGCAGTGCCGGCAGCCTCGGTTCCAGCGACGACGAGGGCAGCGGTGTCACCCTGTCGTTCCTGGTGGACAACACGGACACCAACAGCAGGATGGCCGAGGGGCTGGCCAAGGAGTTCAACGCCAAGAACCCCGGCATCACCGTGAAGGTGGAGACCCGCCCGCAGGGCACCGAGGGCGACAACCTGGTCAAGACCCGGCTGTCGACCGGCGACATGACCGACGTGTTCCAGTACAACTCCGGGTCACTGCTGCAGGCCCTGGCGCCGGCGAAGAACCTGGTGCCGGTCGGCGACCAGCCGTGGGCCGGGCAGCTCGACGACAACTTCACGATCACCGTCACCAGTGAGCAGAAGCTGTTCGGGGCGCCGTTCGGCACCTACAACGCCGGGGCGATCCTCTACAACCGCGACGTCTACGCGAAGAACGGCCTGCAGGTCCCCACCACGTGGGACGAGTTCATGGCGAACAACGCCAAGCTCAAGGCGGCCGGTGTCGCGCCGGTGATCCAGTCGTACGGCGAGACCTGGACGTCGCAGCTGTTCGTGCTCGGCGACTTCCACAACGTCAGCGCCGCCCAGCCGGACTTCGCCGAGAAGTACACCGCCAACCAGGCCAAGTACGCCACCACCCCGGCCGCGCTCGCCGGGTTCGAGCACCTGCAGCAGGTGCACGAGGCCGGCTACACCAACAAGGACTTCGCCTCGGCGAAACTCAACGACGCCGTCGAACAGCTCGCCAACGGCACCGGCGCGCACTACCCGATCCTGTCCGGCATCATCAGCCAGCTGCTCGGCACCTTCCCCGAGCAGAAGGACAAGATCGGGCTGTTCCCGATCCCCGGCGCCGACGCCGCCAAGAACGGGCTGACCGTGTGGGCGCCGGCCGGCGTCTACATCCCGGCCAGCACCACCGGCGAGAAACTCGAGGCGGCCAAGAAGTTCCTGGCCTTCGTCGCCAGCCCGGACGGCTGCGCCGCGCAGACCGCCGCCACCGTCATCAACGGGCCGTACGCGGTGCAGGGCTGCACCCTGCCGGCCGACGTGCCGCAGGTCGTCAAGGACATGCAGACCTACATCGACAAGCCCGGCGGGTCCAGCCTGGCCCTGGAGTTCCTGTCCCCGGTCAAGGGGCCGGCGCTGGAACAGATCTGCGTCGAGGTCGGCTCCGGCATCCGCAAGGCCGCCGACGGGGCGAAACTCTACGACGAGGACGTCAAGAAGCAGGCCCAGCAGCTCGGCCTGCCGGGGTGGTCGTGACCACCCTCGTGCCGGCCCGGCGGGGGACGGCCCGGGCCACCGGGCCGTCGCCCTACCCGACCTGGTTCTACCTGCCCGCGGCGATCGTCTACGGCATCCTGTTCCTGGTCCCGACGTTCGCCTCGTTCTACTTCAGCCTCACCCGGTGGACGCTGTTCGAGTCGCAGTTCGTCGGCCTGGACAACTTCGTCACGTTCTTCCGCGAACCCGCGCTGATCAAGGGGTTCACCAACACGCTGATCTACGGCGTGCTCACCTCCGCCGCCAAGGTGGTGCTCGGGCTGCTGCTCGCCGTGCTGCTCACCTCGCGCATCGTGGCCCGCGGCTACCTGCGCTCGGTGGTGTTCTTCCCGGTGCTGGTCAGCACCATCGGCGTCGGGCTCACCTTCACCGTGCTGATGGACCCGGAGAAGGGCCTGATCAACCAGGCGCTGGGCACGGTGGGCATCCAGGGGCCCGGTTGGCTCACCGATCCGTCGTACGCCCTGCTGTCGGTCGCCCTGGTCGACGTCTGGAAGGGGGTCGGCCTGGCGACGCTGATCTACATCGCCGGGATCGTGTCCATTCCGCACGAGTACTTCGAGGCCGCCCGGGTCGACGGCGCGGGCGCCTGGGCCAACTTCCGGCACCTGATCCTGCCGCTGGCCCGCCCGGCCACCGTCACCGTGATCATCCTGTCGCTGATCGGCGGGCTGCGCTCGTTCGACCTGATCTGGGCGATGACCCGCGGCGGTCCGGGGTTCACCTCCGACGTGATCGCGTCGGTGATCTACAAGCAGTACCAGGCCGGGTTCTACGGCCTGTCCACCGCCGGCAACGTCGTGCTGTTCGTCGTGGTCACCGCGATCGTGCTGCCGCTGTCGCGGTTCCTCAACCGCAAGGAGGTCGAGCTGTGAGGCTGCGGTCCTGGGCGCTCGGCGTAGCTGCGATCGGCGTCTCCGCGGTGTTCTTCCTCGTGCCGTTCGCGTTCATCGTGCTCACCGCCTCGATGGACGCCCGGCAGTCGGCGCTGCTCGACTTCTCCTGGCCGCGGAACTTCCAGTTCGTGCCGAACCTGATCGAGGTGCTGCAGGCCCGCGACTACATGCTGATCATCGCCTACATCAACAGCACCATCCTGACCGTCTCCAGCGTGGCGATCATGGTGGTGCTGGCCGCGATGGTCGCGTTCGTGCTGCAGCGCCGCCGCAGCCGGTGGAACGGGCTGGTCAACTTCCTGGTGCTGTGCGGGCTGATCATCCCGCCCGCGGTGGTGCCGACCATCTGGGTGCTGGAAGGGCTCGGCCTGTTCGGCACCATGGCCGGGCTGATCGCCGTCGAGGTCGCCTTCGGGCTGTCCTTCTGCGTCCTGCTGTTCCGGGCGTTCATCGCCACCATCCCGCGCGAACTCGACGAAGCGGCGATCATCGACGGCGCCGGCCCGGTCCGGCTCTTCTTCCGGGTGATTTTCCCGCTGCTGCGCTCGGTCATCATCACCGCGGTGGTGGTCCAGTCGGTCACCGTGTTCAACGACTTCGTCAACCCGCTGTACTTCCTGCCCGGCTCCAACAACGCGACCGTGCAGCTGACGGTCTACAACTTCGCCAGCCAGTTCAGTACGCAGTACCACCTGCTGTTCATGGACATCCTGCTGGTGACCGTCCCACCGCTGATCATGTTCCTGTTCTTCAACCGCCGCATCGTGGCCGGCATGACCTCCGGCGCCATCAAAGGGTGAGGGCAGTATCCTTTGCCGATCATCCTTGATCGATGGGGGCGAAGATCATGGTCGAACCACCACTGGACACCGGCCGGCCGCACCCCGCCCGGGTGTACGACTTCCTGCTCGGCGGCAAGGACAACTTCGCCGCCGACCGGGCAGCCGCCGCCGAAGGTCTCAAGGTCAACCCCAACGCGGCCACCGCACCCCGGCAGAACCGGGCGTTCCTGCAGCGCACCGTGCGCTACCTGGCCGCCGAGGCCGGCATCCGCCAGTTCCTCGACATCGGCACCGGCCTGCCCACCGCACCGAACGTGCACCAGGTCGCCCAGGCGGTCAACCCGGACGCCCGGGTCGTCTACGCCGACAACGACCCGCTGGTGCTCGCCCACGCCCGCGCCCTGCTCACCGGCGCCGGCCAGGGCCGCACCAGCTATCTCGACGCCGACCTGCGCGAACCCGAGCGGATCCTGTCCGCCCCGGCGCTGCGCGACACCCTCGACCTGCGCGAGCCGGTCGCCCTGCTGCTCTACGCGGTGCTGCACTTCCTCGACGACGCGGCCGACCCGTACGGGATCGTGGCCCGCCTGATGGCCGAGCTGCCGCACGGCAGCTACCTGGTGATCTCGCACATCACCGGCGACCACGACCCGGAGTCGTGGGCCCGCTTCACCGAGATCATGCGCCGGCAGGGCATCACCGCCCGGGTGCGCAGCAAGGCCGAGGTGGCCCGCTTCTTCCCCGGCATGGAGATGGTCCCGCCGGGCGTGGTGCCCATCCTGCAGTGGCGCCCGGACACCGAGACCGAGTTCACCGACGCCCAGGTCGCCCTCTACGGCGGGGTCGCCCGCAAACACTGAGGTGCGGAGCGCCGGCGCTCACCGCGGTCAGTCCAGCGGCGCGTACCACTGGGCGCCGGTGACCAGGATCCGTCTGGCCTGATCGCGGTTCCACTCGACGTGCATGCCGTGCCCGCGCAGCACCGGGAAGACGGTCTCGTCCATCAGGCGTTCCAGGTCGGCCTGGTAACGGGCCCGCTGCTCGTCCTCGGACAGCGCGTCGTAGGCGGCCTCGTCGAAATCGGCCGGCGGATACACGCCGTAACCGAGGTAGACCGAGCCGTCGCTGCTGTCGGCCAGCGCGTCGGTGTCCTGCTGGTGGTACCAGAGATATCCGCGCCAGTGCCGGGAGCCGTCGCGCTCGTCGTGGATCTCCGCGGCGGCGCAGGTGCCGCAGCAGGCGAAGTTCTCCCGGGCGAGCACGCCGAGCTCGTTGAGCTCGGCGAAGGCGCGGTTCAGGTTGCTGCGCACGTCACCCCAGGCACGTTGCTGGGCACGCCGGATCTCCAGGGCTTTCTCGTACGCCGCAGCGAGCTCCCCGCCGGTGGCGCCGTGCCGGTCCTCCTCGGCGTCGAGGTAGTCGACGAACTCGCTGGCGTCGTCGTCGCCGCGCACGATCCAGGCCCAGATCTCGTCCTCGATCTCGGTGCGCCCCGGCTCCGTGATCCGCTCCGGCAGGAACCTCGCCCCGTCCGGGCGATCGTTGTAAGTCCATTCGTTCACCCGGGGATCATGGCATGGCGAACACGCGGTCCAATTCGAGCATCGACAGCAGCCACCGGACCCCCTCCGGGGCGTGCCCGATGGTCAGCGCGCAGCCGTAGGTGGCGGCGATCGTGTGCGCCTCGCAGAGGCTGCGGACCCCGGCGACGCCGAGGAAGTTCAGCTCCCGCAGGTCCAGCACGATCGCGGCGGGCAGCTGCCCGTTCAGGATGTCGAAGACCCGGGTACGGAACACGTCGCCCGTGTCCATGTCCAGGTCACCGGCCAGTGCCACCCCGACCGCGGAGTCACCGATCCGGGTCGGCTGCACCCGCAGCGGCGGGTGGGGCATCGACGCGACTGTCATGTGATGGTCTCCTCGCTCGCCGGTGGTCCTCATCGTCGCGCGGCGCCGGCTCCGGCGAATCGGTCACATGACCGATCGGCGGTGCGCGGTAATCCGCTGGCCGCCGCAGGAGGCAGCGGCGATGCTGCCGGTATGGCGGAGACGTTCTTCGACGACTGGATCGCGCGGCATTACGCGGTCCTGTGGCCGGAGCTGTTCGAACCCGCCGTCGTCGGCGCGGCCGTGGACTTCCTGGCGAACCTGGCCGGCGACGGCGCCGCCCTGGAGTTCGGTGTCGGCACCGGCCGCATCGCCCTGCCGCTGAGCCGCCGCGGCGTGCGGGTGCGCGGCATCGAGCAGTCTCCCGCCATGGCCGCGCAGCTGCGGGCGCAGCCGGGCGGCGGCCAGGTGGAGGTGACGATCGGCGACTTCGCGGACACCGCGGTGGGGGAGAGCTTCCGCCTGGTCTACCTGCTGCGCAACACGATCACGAATCTGACCAGCCAGGACGAGCAGGTGCGGGCGTTTCGCAACGCGGCCCGGCACCTGACGCCGGACGGCTGTTTCGTGATCGAGAACTACGTGCCGCAGCTGCGGCGGCTGCCGCCCGGCCAGACCACGCACGTCTTCACCCGCACGCCGGTCCATGTCGGCGTCGAGGAGTACGACGTGGCCGCCCAGATCGCCTACTCGCACCACTACTGGGTCGTCGACGGTGAGCTGAGGACGTTCTCCACCCCGCACCGCTACGTGTGGCCGGCCGAGCTGGATCTCATGGCGCGGCTCGCCGGCCTGTGCCTGTGGCAGCGCTGGGGCGACTGGAACCGCACGGCTTTCACCGGCGACAGCCAGAGCCACATCTCCGTGTGGCGCATGGCGGCGTCCTGACCCGACGACCCGACGCCGCCGCGACCCCGTGGGGCTGGGTGGGCGACGCACTCTTCCTGCGCGCCTGCCGTGCCACCTGCTCATTCCGCGGCGCGCAGCGCCTCATGCAGCGAGTCGAACCGGCTGATCGTGCTGAGCGCCCCGTCGCGGGCCCGGAACAGCGTGGCCACCGGCGTGGGCGCGGTGGCAGCCGCCTCGGCGTCCGCGTGATCCGGCCAGGTCGCCTCCTGCTCGACCACCACAGCTCCGTCGCCGGCCGGGTGCGTGGCCAGCGGCCGCAGCCGGATCCCGGACGTGATCCAGTCGGCGAAGGCCCGCGCGGTGATGCTCCGCGTGCCGCGTGGCCCGGACACCTGCACCGGGTCGGTCACCAGGGCCTGGGCGGCGGCGAGGTCCCGGTTGTTGACCGCGTCGTGCCAGGCGTCGATCACACCCTCCAGCGTGTATGCGTTTTGCATACGCCCGATGGTATGCGAAACGCATACCATCGGACAGTGGACGATGCAGCGGAACACCACGGCCAGGCGCTGTTCGCGTTCGTACGATTCTGGTCGCGCCGATGGACCGGCGCCGACCCGCAGCGCGGCCGCGACGTGATGGTGCTGGAGGCGGTGCACGCCCTGACCGCCCGCCAGCGCCCCACCTCGATCAACGACCTCGCCCGCGAGCTGGGCGTGGACCAGTCCGGCGCCAGCCGGATGGTGGCCCGAGCCGAACAACAGGGCCTGCTCACCCGCCGCGCCCCGACCCGCGTCGGCGTCACCTCGGCGATCACCGTCACCGCCGCCGGCGAGGAGTTGCTCCGGCAGGCCCACGCCTGGCAGAACGAGGTGCTCCGCACCCTGACCGCCGACTGGCCGGCCGGCGACGTCGCCACCCTCATGACCTTGATGAACCGCCTGGTGCAGGCCCAGAGCGACCTCGGCGCACCGCCGCCCTGACCATGCGCGGCTCAGCGCCGATACTGCATGACCTTGCTGATGCCGCCGGCCGGGAAGAACAGCTGCACCGGACCGCACACGGGGCTGCCCGGATACGCCGGCCAGCTCGCGCCCACCTGATAGAACACTCGTGCGCAGTATCCCGAGCCGATGAACACTCCCGCAGTCTCCCGCCAACCCCGGTAGGAGGTCCATTCGCTCGGTGGGACCACGATGTCGTAGTTGCCCAAGCCGTAGTTGCAGTCCCACAGATGGATGGCGCCGATGTTGAGCCGGGCGAGCGTGCTGTCGTTGAAGATGGCGCCGTATGGCGGCACCCCGTGCGAACAGCCCGAGCCCGGCAACAGCCCGGCGGTGGGAGTGATCTGCTTGACCGGCACGGCGGCCTGAGCGGGCGAGGCGACCACCGCCAGACCGGCGACGAGCGCCACCATCAGAACCACGAACCGTGCGATTGCCGGACGCATGATTGGCCCCCTCCGACGACTGGCATCGAAGGATAACAATCTAATCTCCTAGGTCGACAGTGCCGTCAGAGGCGCAGGCGGGCTGGGCCATCAGTGCAGCCACCCTCTAGACTCGCGCCGGTGAATGGCAGTGAGACGCGTTCCGCCCGCGCGGGGTTCTGGCTGGTAATGCTGTTGGCCGGGGCCGTGGTCATCGTCGACCAGTTGACCAAGCATTGGGCGGTGTCGGCGCTCGCCGGGCGTGCGCCCGTCACCGTCGTCGGCGAGCTGATCCAGCTACGCCTCACCTACAACGCCGGTGCTGCGTTCTCCTTCGCCGAGCGGTTCACCTGGGTTCTCACCCTCATCACCGCCGCTGCGGTGGTCGCGATCAGCATCGTCGCCGTCCGGGCCAGGTCGCGTGCCTGGACGGTGTCGTTGGGCCTGGTCCTCGGTGGAGCGGCCACCCATCTGCTCGACCGCCTGTTCCGTGAGCCCGGTCCGGCACGTGGCCATGTCGTCGACTTCATCGACTACTTCGGCTTCTTCGTCGGCAACGTCGCGGACATCTCCCTGGTGGCCGGTGTCGGCCTGGCCGTGCTGCTACACCTGCGCGGAGTGAGCCTCTCTGGGGCCGTCGAGCCAGCCGCCAGCCGAGTGGGATCCAGCTAGCAGCGCAGTCCGTCAAGGCTGGAAGCACGCGTCAATCATCGGGACACGGATGTCCCACGGACGGAGCTCGGTGCGGCCCTCGTCGAGCAGCTGTTCTGCCGCGTCCAGCCAAGCCACGTACAGGTCGGTGAACGTGGCGGCGCTGCCGTCCGGCTTGCGCAGGAGCGCCAGAGCCTCGGTGGTCGCGCGCAGATCGCACCAGACCGTGCCGCGCTGCGGGCCGGTGACGACCAACAGCAGGGGGAAGGTCGAGTCGCCGGCGAAGACGATCGTGCCATGCGTCTGACCGGCGGCGATCTCATCGCAACGCTCGTCCCACCCTCGCCACTCACGGCTGCCGTGGACGGCCGGTTCGAGGAGGGCATCGAGCCGCGCGCCGATGTCAGCCTGGTCAGGAAACGGCTTCGTCAGGGCGTCCAGATCCGTGCCCGGCTCGTCCGGCCAGCCCTCCCAGGCCCACCCGCGACGATCACGCCGAAGTCGACGGAACCCGGAGCCGGGGCCGTGACCTCCGGAGTCGACGTGTATCAGGAAGTCCCGGTAGCCGGCCGGCATGGTCACTCCGAACTGCGCCTCGGCTTCCCCGATCTCCGCCTCGCACAACGGCGTCGCGGGCGCGGCCGGCAGAGCAGCACGAACCCGAGCCGTCCGCCTGACCACAGCCGACCTTAACGTCCAGAGATCAGGAAGACGCACGGCATCGCCCTGCTGGCGAGTGCGGGACTGCTGAAGCAGCGGCCGCGAAGTCATCGCGAACCGGCCCGCGACGTGGCATAGCCTCCTCGTCATGAGAGTCGTGGTCATCGGCGGCAGTGGGCACATCGGCACCTTCCTGATCCCGAGGCTGGTCCGTGCCGGCCATGAGGTGATCAGCATCAGCCGCGGGCAGCGCTCCAGCTACGCCGACGACCCGGCCTGGCGGCAGGTGCGTCAGGTGACCGCCGACCGGGCGGCCGAGGACCGCGACGGCACGTTCGCCAACCGCGTCGCAGGGCTACGGCCTGATGCCGTCATCGACCTGATCTGCTTCACGGTCGACTCCGCCGCCGCGCTCGTCGAGCGGCTGCGCGGCGAGACCGGGCATCTGCTGCACTGCGGCTCCATCTGGCGCGCGGGCCCCAGCGAGACGTTCCCGCTCACCGAGGACAACGCGCCGCCGCCGTTCGGCGAGTACGGCATCGCGAAGGCCGCCATCGCCGAGATGCTGCGCGCCGAGACGCGGTCCGGTGGGCTGGTCACCACGTCGCTGCATCCCGGCCACATCGTCGGGCCCGGATGGCATCCCATCGGTCCGCTCGGCAACAACGACCCTGAGGTGTGGCGGAAGCTCTCCGCCGGGGAGCCACTCGACATCCCGGGCATCGGCGCCGAGTTCATGCACCACGTGCACGCTGACGACGTCGCTCACGCCTTCGAGGCCGCCCTCGACCACCGCGAGGCCGCCGCCGGTGAGGACTTCGCCATCGTCGCGGCCACCGCGCTGAACGTGCGCGGCTACGCCCGCATCGGCGCGTCATGGTTCGGCCAGACCGCTGAACTGCGCACGATCACCTGGGAGCAGTTCCGCAGCAGCCACCCGGATGCGGACGCCGCCCAGCTCAGCTGGGAGCACCTGGTCCGTAACCACGCCTTCAGCATCGACAAGGCCCGCCGGCTGCTCGGCTACGCCCCGCGCTACGAGCCGGCGCAGGCCGCCCTGGAGTCGGTGCGCTGGCTGATCGACAACGGCCGGCTCCTCGTCGCCAACCCACTGCGGGTCTAGAGCCGCACCCGTTCGCCGCAGCGCAGCCGCCGGATGTCGGCGTTCGACCGGTCGGCCTCGATGCGCAGCACCCCGTCGAGCACCTGAAGGCCCCAGTCGTTGAGCAGGCCGTCATGAACGGCGTAGGCGCGCCGCGGCGCCATCCGGCGCAGATAGGCGATCAGGTCGGGCGCGGTCATCCACGGCGCATTGCCCGGCACCAGCAGCGTGGGTACGTCCACGACCGTCAGCGCGTCGCCGGGGTGGAACACCTCGTCGTCGATCAGGAACCCGACGTTGTCCACCGGCGCGACGTCGGGGTGGCTGAACTGGTGTTTCTGCCCGGCCGCCCGCACCCGGAAGCCGGCCACGTCCACCGACTCGCCGTCGCGCAGCACGTGGACCTTCACGCCGAGGTCTGCCAGCCGGCGCGCCACGCCCGAGCAGGTGTAGACGACCAGGTCCGGGTTGCCGGCCGCGGCCTCGCGCAGCCGGTCGGGCTCGAAGTGGTCGAAGTGCTCGTGGGTGATCAGGACCGCGTCGGCGCCCGCCAGCGCCTCGGCCTCGGGTGTCATCGCGCCGGGGTCGATGACGAGAGCGTGCCCGTCCTTCTCCAGCCGGACGCAGGCGTGACCGTACTTGATCAGATCCATCGACAAGGTCTAACACCCGGAGCCGGCTGAGAGCGGTCCGGCGCGGGTCCGTTCTGCTAGCGGCAGACGCGTCAGGGCGCGGTGCGGGTGGTGCGGTGTCGCTGGTAGTGGCGGGCCGCCCGGGCGCGGTTGCCGCACGCGGTCGAGCACCACTCCCGCCGCGGATGGTCCCTGACGAAGTAGAGGACGCAGCCCGGGGCGTAGCAGGCGTTGAGGACACCGGACCCGGTGAGTAGGTCGATGCCCTCGGCGGCCACGACTGCCAGGGCGGCGCCGGGGTCCGCGGCCGGCTCGGGCGCGCGCAGGCTCAGCTTCCCGTCGAGAAGCTGCAGCGTGGCCCGGCCGGGGCCGGCGACGGCGGCCTCGTTGACGGCGTGGACCGCCGCCTCGGCGTCCTGCAACGCGGAGCGGGCAGCGGCGCGGGAGTCATCGGTGGTCAGCGCGGCGAGGCGGCGCAGCGCATCGCGCAGGGTGACGGCGGTGCGCAGATCGGCGGCCGTCGCGGGCGGCTCGGCGGCGGTCAGGCCGGTTGCCGTCAGCCATCGTGCCAGGTCAGCCGGGGTGGTGAGGGCGTCGTGCACGCCGCCGCGGTCGGCCCAGACGGTGTTCATGAGGCGCACGGGCCGCGGCTCGGAGGGCAGCACGAAATCCATCCTCTAACGCTATCACCGGGTTGCTGCCGTTAGAGACGCCTGGTATACCTCTAACGGCAAGGGCGGCACAATGCCGTTAGAAGTCTGACCGAGGAGCACCATGAGCAACCTGCCGCTGATCGACCCGGCCGCCGCCACCGGCAGAGCCGCCGACCTGCTCACCGCCGTCGAGCGCAACCTCGGCGTCAACAAGGCCGCCGCGGTCGACACCGACTTCCCGGTGGTGACGGCGTGAGCGAGCAGACCGTCCCGCGCCCGCCTCTGCCGCCCTTCGACGAGGCCGGAGCGCGGGCCAAGGTGCAGGCCGCCGAGGACGCCTGGAACACGCGCGATCCGCAGCGGGTCGCCGCCGCCTACACCGTGGACTCGCAGTGGCGCAACCGCGACGAGTTCCTCACCGGCCGCGACCAGATCGTCGCCTTCCTCACCCGCAAATGGGCCCGGGAGCACGACTACGCCCTGCGCAAGAGCCTCTGGGCGTTCACCGGCGACCGGATCGCCGTGCGCTTCGAGTACGAGTGGCGCGACGACACCGGGCAGTGGTGGCGCAGCCACGGCAACGAGATGTGGCAGTTCGACGCCGCGGGCTACATGAGCCGGCGCGAGGCGAGCATCAACGACGTCCGCATCAGCGCGAGCGACCGCCGGATCCCCGGGAGGTCCTGATGCATGTCGCGGCGCTGTGGCGTTACCCGGTCAAATCCCTGGCCGGAGAGGAACTGACGCGGGCGGACCTCACCGCCGACGGCGTGCCGGGCGACCGCCTCGTGCACGTGCGCGGCGCCCGGGGCCCGCTGACCGGGCGCACCCGGCCCGGCCTGCTCACCCTGCCGGCGACCACCGGCGCCGACGGAGTGCCACGGGTGGCCGGTCACCCGTGGCACACCCCGCAGGCCGGCGCGCTGGTCCGCGAACGCGCCGGCGAGGCAGCGAGCCTGCAGGCGTACGCCGGCCCGGAACGCTTCGACATCGGCAACCTGCTGGTCGCCACCGACGGCGCGGTCACCCGGTTCGGCCACGACGTACGGCGCCTGCGGCCCAACCTGCTCATCGGTGGGGTCCCCGCCGACGCCGAGGCGACCTGGCCCGGACGTGCGCTGGTCATCGGCGAGGCGGTGATCGGACTGCACTCGCTGCGGATGCGGTGCGTCGCCACCACGATCGATCCGGACACCGGCGCGCAGAACCTCGACGTGCTGCGCCGCCTGCGTCACGACTTCGGCGGCGAACTGGCCCTCAACGCCTGGGTGATCCGCCCGGGCGTGATCCACGCCGGCGACCCGGTCCACGTCACCGACACCGACGCCGTCCCACAGTCGCTCGGCGGCTGGGTCGTCGGCGCGCCCTACCGGTCATGAGCACAGCTGGGACCGCAGCGTGTCGTGCGCCCACCGCTGCCACCGCTCGGCCGGCTGAGCAGTCCGAACAGGGTGTCGACCGCCGTCTCGAGGGTGACGCCGGGCCGCGCGCCCGGTTTGGTGGTGGCAGCCTCGGCGGCGGTCGCGTGGACCCGCAGCCGGGGCTTGTCGCCGTCCGGCCAGAGCTGGGCGATCTCGGCGTCGGAGGCCGCCGGGGTCGCGACCATGTCGTTGACGACGGCCACCCGCTGCAGCACCTGGCCCACGCCCGCGACGGCGATCCGTGCCGCGAGGGCTTCGCGGAACCAGGGCCGCTCCACGATGGCGATCGGCACGTCGGCGAGTTCCTTGAGCAGCCTGCGCTTGTTGCCGAAGACGAAGTGGATCGTCTGGATCGCGACGTCGGCCCGGTCGGCCACCTTCCGCAGGTTCGTCGCGCCGTACCCAACGGCGTCGAACAAGGCGCGCGGCGCCGAGGATGCGCTCGCGGGTCTGCGCCGCTCGCTGGGCTTCGACCGCCCGGCCGAACGCTCCGGCTACCGCCCCGCCCGCCGCGCCGGCCTCCCTGCGGTCGGGATCTTCGCTGACCGCGGACCGCAGGTACGTGGGAAGCGCCCGCCACCGATCGGCCGGGTTTACGGCACCATGACGGGCATGGATCCGCTGCGCGATGCCCGTGACCTCGTCACCGACCGTTTCCCGGAAGCGACGTGGGCGATGCTCACCGGCAGCGTGCTCGGCCCGCACCGCACCGCGGGCTCGGACCTGGACATCGTGGTGATGCGCGAGCACGACCCCGGCTACCGGGAGAGCCTGCACTTCCGCGGCTGGCCGGTCGAGTTGTTCGTCCACACCCCGCCGCGCCTGGCCGAGTTCCTGGCCAAGGACCTCGCCGACCGCAAACCCGGCACCCACCGCATGCTCGCGCACGGCGTTCCCCTGCTCGGCGACCCGGGCGACCTGCCGGCCCGGTGCGCACACGTGCTCGCCGAAGGCCCGCCACCACTGACCCCGGCCGAGCGTGACCGGCTCCGCTACGTGCTGACCGACCTGCTCGACGACCTCACCCACGCCACCGACCCCGGCGAGCGCACCGTCATAGCCGCAGCGCTGTGGTCCGAGACCGCCCGTGCGGCACTGGCCTTCGCCGGCCGCTGGCTCAGCGCCGGCAAATGGCTGCTGCGCGACCTGCGGGCTCTCGACGCGGAATTCGCCGCCCGCTGGCTGACCGCCCGCGACGATCCCACGCCGGTGACGGCCGAGGTGCTGGCCGGCGCCGGCGGCCCCCTGTTTGACGGCTACCGCGTTTGAGCAAAGCGTGCGGCAGGAGCGTCACCGCCCATACCCCGGATCGAGCGGGAGGTTCACCGCACATGCCCTGGATCGAACTGCGTCGCGCCGCCGACGTCGGCGCACTCGCCCGCCGCATGACGTTCCTGCTGGACGGCCACCCGGCAGCACGCCTGCGGCGCGGTGCCGCCATCCGCATCGAGGTGCCACCCGGCCACCACACCGTGCAGGCCAGGATGGACTGGCTGCGCAGCGCCCCACTGAAACTCCACCTCGACGACGCCGCATCCGTGTCGATCACCGGCGCCCTGCCGGAACAGGCGATGACCTTCACCGGCGCGTTCCTCCGCCCCAAATCCGCCTTGGAGTTGCGCCGATCCTGACAACGCCCCCTTCTCCCCACGGCAGCCATGCTGATCAACAGCGTTGCGGCCTGCCGGGCACCTCCGCAGTGCGCCGCGCCAACCACAAACGCGCCGTGCCGGCCGCGCTGACCGCGCCTGCCGCCCTGACCGCGCCTGCCGCGCTGCGCCCGCCGCCAGCCAGCTGTGCTGGCCCCCTCTTGAACCAGGCCAGCGGCCGCAACCTGCTGTTTGAGGGTGCTTGAAGCAGCGCTGCCGGTCAGCCGGTGGAATGGGCCGCCTGCTGGCGCTGCGTCCGCGTGCCCGAACTAGTCCTGGCAGTCAGCCATTCGGCGCGGCCGCCCGCCAGTGCTCTTTGCGCGTGTCTGAGGGGGCGTTGGTGGTCGGCTGGCTGGCGTGGCTGCCGGTCAGTGCTCTTTGCGGGTGTCTGAGGGGGCGTTGGTGGTCGGCTGGCTGGCGTGGCTGCCGGTCAGTGCTCTTTGCGGGTGTCTGAGGGGGCGTTGGTGGTCGGCTGGCTGGGGT
>NZ_JBEZZB010000172.1:0-364 GCF_040638955.1 Actinoplanes sp. NPDC024001 | reverse complement strand
GGCGTGGCTGCCCGCCAGTGCTGTTTCTGCGCGCCTGAAGCAGCCCCGGCGGTCAGCCGGTTGGGTTCGGCTGCCGGCTGGTGCAGTTCCACGGGTTACGTCCTGAAGCAGCCGGTTGCTGCGCTGGCCGCGCTGAGTCGACCGGGGGATTACCCTGCCGGTCGCGCTGGGCGCCAGATTGCTGCGCCGGTCTCGCATGTGCCATGCCTGCTGCGTCGGCTGGGAGTGCGCCGTGCCTGCGGCGCCGGCCGGGGAGGGTGCTGCACCGGCTAGTACTGCTACGGCGGTTCGTAGCTTCCGAGCGTGCTGAGTCGTTTGCGGTAGTGGGAGTCACGGGATCGTTGAAGGCAGCGGCGGCGGAAGG
>NZ_JBEZZB010000171.1:0-21297 GCF_040638955.1 Actinoplanes sp. NPDC024001 | reverse complement strand
GCGGCGGCCGCCAGGCCGATCGGGCGGGCGACGAAGCGGGCCAGCAGCGCGCCGGCCAGCACGCCACCGAGCAGGCCGGCCAGCAGCGCGACCCAGATGCTGCCCAGCACACGCCCGGCGGTGCCGGAGTTGACCTCCCGGGTCAGCACCACCCCGCTGTTGCGGCCGGTCAGCGGGCGCCCGGCGATGAACGAGGGCCGGCCGTTCACCGGCGCGCGGGTGTCGATCAGGGTGCCGCCGGCGACCCGGGTCACCACCCGTTCGGGCAGGCCGGAGCGGTCGGCGACGCCGCGGCGGATCAGGTAGATCTCGACGTCGTCCTGGCGCAGGCGGCGGGCGATGCGCTCGCGGGCGGCGGGCCGCTCGTCGGCGAGCAGTTCCACGGCAAGCGCGGTCTTCTCCATCAGCTCGGCGCGGATCTGGGTGTTCACCGAGCGGACCGCGACCGGGACGGCGACCAGCGCGGTGACGATCACGGCGACCACCGCGGTGGCGGCGGTGACCAGCACGGCGCGGCCGGTCAGCGTACGGAAGAACTCACGCATCGGCCGAGTACCCGACCCCGCGGACGGTCCGGATCAGCGACGCCGCGTCCCCGAGCTTGGCCCGCACCTGCGCCACGTGCACGTCCACGGTGCGGGTCCCGGCGTGCGACGCGTAACCCCACACCGCGGCCAGCAGCTCCTCGCGGGTGAACACCCGGCCGGGCCGCCCGAGCAGGTGGGCGAGCAGATCAAACTCGGTCGCGGTGAGCATCAGCGGCGTGCTGCCGACGGTGACGATCCGGCGTCCCGGGTCGAGGGTGACCGGCCCGAGCGTGCGCACCTGCTCGGCGGGCGGCCCGGCCGCGCGGCGCAGCAGAGCCTTGACCCGGGTGACCAGCTCCCGCGGGCTGAACGGCTTGGTGACGTAGTCGTCGCCGCCCAGCTCCAGCCCGAGGATCCGGTCCACCTCGTCGTCCCGCGCGGTCAGGAAGATCACCGGGGTCCAGTCACCGTCGGCGCGCAGCCGCCGGCAGATCTCGGTGCCGTCCAGGCCGGGCAGCGCGATGTCCAGGATGCAGGCGACCGGGCGCAGCCGGCGGGCCGCGGCCAGCCCGGCCGCGCCGTCGTGCTCGACCTGCACGCCGAAGCCCTCCCGGCTCAGATAGAGCCGCACCAGGTCGGCGATCGGCCGTTCGTCCTCGACCACGAGGACCAGTCCCTTCGGCGCGTCCGTCACGGCACTCATCATGCCGCCGGGCGTCGACCGCGAATGTTCGGGAAAGGTAAACCCATGAGAGTGATGACGTGGAATGTCTGGTGGCGCTTCGGCGACGACTGGCAGACCCGGGAGCGCCTCATCGCGGACACGGTCGCCGAGCACCGGCCGGACCTGCTCGGTCTGGTGGAGTCGTGGGCGGCCGACGGCACCGATCAGCCGCACCGGCTGGCCGAGCCGCACGGCATGCACGCGGTGTGGGTGGCGTCCGGGCTGCCGCCGGAACCGGAGCCGCCGGAGAACCCCGACCAGCGCGGCGTCGCGATCGGGATCGGCCTGGTCAGCCGCTGGCCGATCCGCGCCACCGAGGTGCACGACCTGCCGAACCCGCAGCGTGGCGGGGCGCCGCCCCGGGCACTGCTGGCCACCGTCGAGCATCCCGCGGGCCCGCTGCACGTCATCGTCGGCTGCACCGAGTGGGAGCCGGACTACGCGGAGGACCACCTGGCGCAGTGCCGGGCACTGGCCGCGCTCGCCACCGACGAGCGGCTGGACGGCGCCCTGCCGGTGCTGCTGGTCGGGGACCTGAACGCGGCGCCGGGCCAGGTGGAGCTGTTGCCGCTGCTGGACGCGATGGTCGACACCTGGGCGGTGGGTGGCGGCGACCCGGAGGCGGTCACGCTCGACTCGGCGGTTCCGGACGCGCCGGTGGAGGCGGTGAAGCAGATCGACCGCCGGATCGATCACGTCCTCGCCCGTCCCGGCCGGCCCGGGGTGCCGCTGCGGGTCAGCCGGGTGTTCCTGGCCGGCGATCGCCCGATCGGAGGGGTCTTCCCGTCCGATCACTACGCGGTCGGCGCTGACCTGGAATTTTCGCCGGGAACGCTCCCATAATCCGGAAAGCGCTCTCCAGACCGTGCTATAAAAGCGCCGGGCGAGGCGTCGCACACGGGGGGACGCCTCGCCCTCATCAGCGGCCCAGACCCGCCTCACGGGCCCGGACGATCGCCTCGGCCCGGTCGGCAACCTGCAGTTTCGTGAAGACGTTGGAGACGTTGTTGCGCACCGTCTTCGGTGACAGATAGAGCGCCGCCGCGATCTGCGCGTTCGACCGGCCCGCCGCGAGCAGCTCCAGGATCTCCCGTTCTCTGGCGGTGAGCTGCGGGAACGCCTCGGTCGGCGCGGGCGGCCCGGCGGCGAAGAACTCGGCGATGCGCTGGGCCAGGGTGGCCCCGAAGACCGCTCCCCCACCGGCGACCGTGGTGATCGCCCGGACGATCTCCTCCTGCTCGGCACCCTTCACCAGATAGCCGCGGGCGCCGGCCCGGATCGCGGCGAAGACCGTGCCGTCGTCCTCGGACATGGTCAGCACCAGCACACCGGTGGCCGGCGCGTCGGCGACCAGCCGGCGGGTGGCCTCGACACCGTTGAGCCGGGGCATCTGCACGTCCATCACCACGACGTCCGGCTGCAGACGGGTGGCCGCGGCCACCGCCTCGACACCGTCCGCGGCGGTGCCGACCACCTCGAGACCGTCGACCGTCGCGAGCAGCATGGCCAGGCCGTCCCGGAAGACCGGGTGGTCGTCGGCGACCAGGACACGAATCGGGTCGATCATGTGAGCACTCCCATGGGTAGCCGCGCCCGGACCACGGTGCCCCGGTCGCCGGGGCACTCTATCCGGCACTCGCCGCCCAGCTCAGCGGCCCGTTCCCGGAGCGAGACCAGCCCGACGCCGGTCGGTGTCCCGGACGCGATGCCCACCCCGTCGTCGGTGATCTCCACGATCAGCTCGCCGCCGGTGGCGTCCAGCCGGACCCGGCAGGTGGTCGCCGCGGCGTGCCGGGCCACGTTCGCCAGGGCCTCCGAGGCGATCCGGTAGGCGGCCACCTCCACCGCGGCGGGCAACTGGTCCAGGCCCTCGCCGCCGTCGACCGTCACGGTCAGGCCGGGAGCGCGCAGCCGGGACGCCTGCTGCCGGACCGCGCCGAGCAGACCCACGTCGTCCAGCGCGGGCGGGCGCAAATCGTGCACCAGCCGGCGGACGTCCGCGACCGCCGACCCGGCGTCCTCCCGGGCCTGTTTCAGCAGCCTGTCGGCCTCGGCCGGGTTCTTCACGGCCAGGTTGCGGGCGGTGTCGATGCGCAGCGCCACCCCGCCGAGCGTCGGGCCGAGGCCGTCGTGCAGGTCGCGGCGCAGGCGGCGCCGTTCCTCCTCACGGGCGGCGACGATCAGCTCCCGGCTGCGCTGCAGCTCGCGGACCAGGTGGGCGGAGCGGGCGGCGATCGCGGCCTGCCGGACCACGTCGCCGAGCAGCCGCTCGTCCCGCGGGGAGAGGGCGACCCGCGGACCGTCGGCGGGCAGCACCACCCGGCCCACCGTCTCGCCGCGGTAGGTGATCGGCAGCGTGGTCGGCGCCCCGGTCAGCGTGCCGAGGGAGGCGATCACCTTGGCGCCGCCGGGCTGGTCCACCTCCACCGAGACATATGGCGAACGGAACGCCTCGGCGACCGCACGGGCCACCGCGATCAGCTCGTCCTCCGGCGACGTGGAGCGTTCCAGTTGCTCGGCGAGCCCGGCCACCACCCGGTACGGGTCGTCGCGCCGCCCCAGCACGAGCCGGCGCACCAGCAGCCACAGCCGGTGCCGCAGCGGCCCGTAGCCGGCGGTGACCAGCAGCAACGCGACCACCGCGGCGTCTCGTTCGGGCAGGCTCTGACCGAGCAGCAGGCCGGTGACACCGAGCACGCAGGCGTCCACGGCCAGGACGGTCACCGCCATCGCGGCGTAGAGCACCGTGCCGCTGAGCAGCCGGTCGATGTCGAGCAGGGTGGGCCGGGCGATCGCCACGGCCACCACGGCGCCGGTCAGGCCGACGGTCGGGCCGAGCGCGAGGGCGGAGAGCTCGGGCAGCGCCAGCACCCCGGCGACCACCAGCAGGTTGACGATCGCGGCCCAGAGCAGCCAGCGCATCCGCAGCCGGTCCTCGCCGATCGCCGCCCGGTAGCGATGGACCACCACGGCCACCGGCGCCAGCATGCCGATCGGCAGGGCGATGAACGACAACTCGAACAGCACGTTCCACCAGCCGTCGGGCAGGCTGATCGAGAGCGGGTCGAGGTTCAGGCCGGCGAACGGCTCGGGCATCGGCGTGCCGGCCCGCTCCTGGGCGCTGGCCGCCGGGATGACCAGGTGCATCAGCGGCATCAGGCTGGACAGCACGAGGCTGGCCCAGGCGAGGATCCGCCACCGCCCGTCCGGCAGCCGGCCGGTCGGGTAGATCAGCAGCAGCAGCGGGATCCAGACCATCAGCAGGGCGCCGAGCCGCTGATAGATGTAGAACGCGGCCGAGGCGCCGGGCCGGTCGTGGAAGGTGGCGTAGGCGAGCCAGCTCCCGGCGGTGGCGTCCAGGCACCAGTGCAGGCCGGCGAGACAGAGCAGCCAGCCGATCGGGTGCCGGGGCAGTTTGCGCAGCAGCAGCGCGCCCGGGATCGCCAGGCCCAGCCCGGGGATGCCGGCGGTCCAGGCCAGATCGGCCTCGATCCGCTCGCGGTGCGCCGACGGAACCCGCAGGTCGAGCAGCGAGGCGCCGATCAGGGACCCGACCGACACCGCGACCACCGCGACGGCCGCGAGTGTTGCCTTCTTCACGGGCCCATCGTCGCAGGCAGGGTGTCCCGTGGTCGCTGGGCGGATGTCCCGGGCGACCCGGGACAACAGACGGGACGCGGCCGGTGGCGCGCGGCCCTGCCCGCCCGGGACGCGTCCCGGACAGAGTTCTCCCCGTCAACGAGACATGGAGGACACGATGACGATCAGCACCACCCCCGCCCCGGCCCGCACCGATGAGGCCGCTTTCGAGAGCCGGATCAGCACCAAGGCGGTCCGCCGTACCGGCTGGGCGGTCGCGGCCGGCGCCACGCTCTGGTCGGCCATCTACTTCGCGTTCAGCCCGCAGAGCACCGACCCGACCGAGATGACGATCATCGACCTGTTCGCGGTGCCGGCGCAGCTCGCCCTGATGGCCCTGGTGGTCACCCAGCTGCGGACCGGCGCGACCGGCGTCACCCGGTTCGCCCGCGGCATGCTGCGGGTCGAGCTGGTGCTGCTCAGCCTGGCCACCCTGTGGAGCGTGCTGCACGGCGCGGTCCCGGCCTTCCGCGACGACATGTGGCTGGCGGTCCTCGACGTCTTCTGGCCGCTCTCCATGCTGGGCATGTTCGTGATCGGTGTGAAGATCGCCTTCGCCGGCCGCTGGCAGGGCCTCGCCCGCTGGTACCCGCTGGTCGCCGAGAGCTGGGTCTTCGTCACCCTCCCCGCGATGGGCATCTTCGGCGCGACGGTCGGCCGCTTCGTCGGCGCCACCCACCTGCTGATCGGCTACGCCGCGCTGGGCGTCCTGCTGGCCCTGCGCCCGCAACTCACCGGCGCCCGCGATTGATCAAACCCGCACGTCGGTCGCCCTCCCCGGAGGGCGACCTCGCCTTTGTCGTACGGGCTACGCATGGTCCCGTGGCTGCCCCGCGATCTCGCTGGGCCGTCCCGGCCCCGGCGCGACCGCCGGGCGTAAGCGGTCCCTCGCGCGTACCCCCAGGTAGACGAAGGGCAGCAGGAGGACCAGGTCGGCGGCGTGGATCAGGATCTCCACCCGGGTGATCCGGCTGAGCGGGAAGAGCAGGCCGCCGGCCAGGACCAGCAGGACCACCGGGACGGGTGCGGCACGGGCCTTGAGCAGCACCGCGCCGAGCAGCATCAGCGAGACCGGGAAGAGCGGGCCGCACAGCCAGTAGAGGACGTTCGCCGGCAACGGATAGGCGTTGAGCAGCTCGATCGCCCTCTCGTGGGAGACGCCGAAGATCTCCTCGTGCAGCGACTGCACGCTGAAGGCGACCCCGCCGATCACCCCGAAGACGGTCAGCGGCAGCAGTGCCGGGACATGGCGGGGTGCGCGCGGGCGCAGCCCCTGGTAGAGGCCGATCAGGCCGATCAGCCAGCAGCCGAGACCGACACTGATCAGGGTGGCGCCGGTCGCGTCCGGCCCGTCACCCGTCCAGAAGAAGCCGCCGGCGAGATTGAGCGCCGGACCCAGGATGAGAAACATGCCGTGACGCTAGGGCGGATCGACAGCGGTGGAATTCTCCGTTCGTGGCAGGCCGGCTACCGCGGTCGTGGTACCCGGGCCAGCCCCCAGCGGTAGGCGAAGACGACGAGCTGCGCCCGGTCCCGGGCACCGACTTTCGTCATCGCCCGGTTGGTGTGCGTCTTCGCGGTGGCCGGGCTCATCCGCAGCCGGCCGGCGATCTCGGTGGTGGACAGGCCGTCGGCGACCATGGCCACCACCTCCCGCTCCCGGGCGGTGAGCGTGCCGGCCGCGGGCGGCGGCGGGCCGTGGCCGTCGGCGAAAGCCGCGATCAGCCGACGGGTCACCGCGGGCGCCAGCAGGGCGTCCCCGGCGGCGACCACCCGCACCGCATGGCGCAACTCGTCCGGGCTGACGTCCTTGAGCAGGAAGCCGACCGCGCCGGCGCGCAGGGCGGCGTAGACGTACTCGTCCAGCTCGAAGGTGGTCAGCACGATCACCCGGACGCGGGGCAGCCGGTCGTCGCCGAGGATGCGGCGGGTCGCGGTCAGGCCGTCGGTGCCGGGCATCCGGACGTCCATCAGCACGACGTCCGGCCGGTGCGCCCGGGTGAGCGCGATCGCCTCGTCGCCGTCGGCGGCCTCGGCCACCACCTCGATCCCGCTGTCGCGCTCGAGCAGCACCCGGAAGCCGGCGCGGACCAGGGCCTCGTCGTCGGCGATCAGCACCCGCACGGTCTCCGGCCTCATCCGGGCAACCAGCCACGTACCTCGAAGCCACGCTCGTCGCGCGGGGTGGCGTGCAGCCAGCCGCCCAGGCCGCGAGCGCGTTCGGTCATGCCGTGCAGGCCGTTGCCGGGCGGTCCGGTGATGCCGTGGCCGTCGTCGGTGACGGTCAGCGATAGACCGTCCGGCAGGTAGCCGAGCCGGACCTCGATGCGCCGCGCGCCGGAGTGGCGGACGGCGTTGGCCACCGCCTCCTGGACGATGCGATAGGCGGTGGCCTCCACGGCCCGCGGCAGCGGGCGGGGCGTGCCCTCGCTGGTCAGGACGGCGCCGGTGCCGTCGACCAGGTGGGGCAGGCGGTCCAGGGTGGGCGCGGGCGGGGCCGGGCCGTCCGGGCGGCTGCCGTCACGCAGCACGCCGACCGCGGCGCGCAACTCCGCCATCGCGTCGCGAGAGGCCTGCCGGACGGACTGCAGCGCCCTGCTCGCGCCGTCCGGGTCGTCGCGCTGGAGTTCGGCGGCCACGCCGGCCTGCACGGCGACGACCGCGAGCGTGTGGGCGGTGACGTCGTGCAGTTCGCGGGCGATCCGGATCCGTTCCCGGGTGAGCTGGTGCTGCTGTTCCGCCTCGACCAGCGCCAGCCGGGCCCGGCGGCCGCGTACCACCTCCCCGAGCAGCAGCGCCGCGACGAAGATGCCGGTCGAGCCGTCGAGGGTGGCGTCGAGCGGCCCGACCCCGGAGACGGTCATCCGGCTCTGGGCGTCGAGGAAGATCAGGACACCGGCGACGGCCAGGCCGGGGCGACGGCTCGGGGCGACCGCCACCGCGTACAGGGCGATCCACACCGGAACGGCCGGTGCACCGCCGGGATAGCGCAGGACGTGGTAGGCGATGAAGAGAGCGCCGACCGCTGCCAGGGTCAGCGCGGGCCACCGGCGCCGCAGCAGCAGGGCCGCGGCCATGGCGGTGACCAGGGTGTACGCCAGGGTGTCCGGAGGCCGGTCGGCCGGCAGCACGGGCGCGACGGCCACCCGTGCCGTGGCGAGCACGAGGGCGAGCACCGGTGGACCGACGTCGGTCATCCATCGCCGCATGTCGACACCGTACGGACTCGGGGTCTCCGGGAGGTACTACGAACGTGGTACCCCTGGCCGGTTCGCACCGCATCAGCCCGGCGGTCGCCGGGCGGCCTGGAGTGGCTGGTGATCGCGCTTAGTCACGGCACCTTTGCTAGGTCGTACCGCTGATTTTTGGGTATTTGATTTTCATGGCCTATGTGAATCCGGCGGGTGAGTTCTCCCGTGACCAGCGCTACATCGCGACCCGGATCACCGCTGACGGGCGTGACGGGTATCCGGTGGAGCCGGGGCGGTATCGGCTGGTGGTGAGCCGGGCGTGCCCGTGGGCGAACCGGTCGATCATCGTGCGGCGGCTGCTCGGGCTGGAGGGCGTGCTGTCGATGGGCGTCGCGGGGCCGACGCACGACGAGCGGAGCTGGACCTTCGATCTCGATCCGGGCGGCCGGGATCCGGTGCTCGGCATCGAACGATTGCAGGAGGCGTTCCTCGCGCGATTCCCGGACTACGACAAAGGGATCACCGTGCCGGCGATCGTGGACGTGCCGAGCGGGCAGGTGGTCACCAACGACTTCGCGCAGATCACCATCGATCTGTCGCTGGAGTGGGCGAAATTCCATCGGGACGGGGCGCCGCGGCTCTATCCGCCGGAATTGCGGGACGAGATCGACTCGGTCAACGAGGTGGTCTACGCGGACGTGAACAACGGCGTTTACCGGGCCGGGTTCGCGGGGTCGCAGGAGTCCTACGAGAAGGCTTACGACCGGTTGTTCGCGCGGCTCGACTGGTTGTCCGAGCGGTTGTCGACGCGGCGTTACCTGGTCGGGGACACGATCACCGAGGCGGACGTGCGGTTGTTCACGACCCTGGTCCGCTTCGACGCGGTTTACCACGGGCATTTCAAATGCAACCGGTCGAAGCTCAGTGAGATGCCGGTGCTGTGGGCGTATGCGAGGGATCTGTTTCAGACGCCCGGGTTCGGCGACACGATTGACTTCGGGCACATCAAGCGGCACTACTACGAGGTGCATCGCGACATCAATCCGACGGGGATCGTGCCGGCCGGGCCGGATTCGCGTGGCTGGATGACGCCGCACGGGCGTGCGGAGCTGGGCGGGCGGCCGTTCGGGGACGGGACGCCGCCTCCCCCGCCGCGCCCGGAAGAGAGAGTGCCCACTGTTGTCTGAGGTTGCGGCGCGGAGCGGCGGGCTAGCCGTTCAGGAGCTCGCGGAGCAGGTCGTTGAGCTGGCGGCGTTTGCCGGGAGGCAGGTGGGCCAGCAGACGCTGCTGCTCGGCGAGGCCGGCGGCGACCGCCTCGTCGGCGATCTCGAAGCCCTTGTCGGTGAGCCGGACCAGCACACCTCGCCGGTCGTCGGGGTCGGGTGAGCGGGCGACCAGACCGGCCTTCTCCAGACGGTCGAGGCGGGCGGTGGTGCCGCCGGAGCTGAGCATCATCGAGGCGGCCAGCGCGCCCGGGGACAGCTGGAACGGCTTGCCGGAGCGGCGCAGCGTGGCGAGCACGTCGAACTCGGGGCGGCCGATCCCGAAAGCGGCATAGGCCTTCTCGGTGGCGTCGCCGGCCAGTTTGGCCAGCCGGTAGATCCGGCCGAACAGCCCCATCGCCTCCGTGTCGAGGTCGGGGCGTTCGCGCGCCCACTGTCCGAGGATCCGATCCACACCGTCGCTCATGCCGCCAATTTTTCTTGATGACAAGCTTCTCGACAAGGTTTATCTTTGCATCGAGATACTTTCTATCGAGAAAGTCACTGCCGAGGGAGTTCAGATGCGGGTCCTGCTGGTAACCGCCCTCACCCCCGCCGTGTGGGGCACGACCTATGCGGTGACGACCGAGTTCCTGCCGCCGGGTCGCCCGCTGCTCAGCGGCCTGCTCCGGGCCCTGCCGGCCGGGCTGGTGCTGCTCGCCCTCACCCGCGAGCTGCCGCGCGGCGCGTGGTGGTGGAAGTCCGCGGTGCTCGGCGCGCTCAACATCGGCATCTTCTTCGCGCTGCTGTTCGTCACGGCCTATCGGCTGCCCGGTGGCATGGCGGCGGTCCTCGGCGCGGTGCAGCCGCTCATCGTGGCCGGCCTCAGTGTGCTGCTGCTGGCGGAGCGGGTGGCTTTGCGTACGGTGCTGGCGGGCTTTCTCGGCGCCGCAGGCGTCGCTCTCGCCGTGCTCACCGCCAGCGCGCGGCTCGACCTGATCGGCGTGCTCGCCGGCCTGGCCGGCGCTCTCTCGATGGCGTTCGGCCTGGTCCTCACCAAGCGCTGGGGCCGGCCCGCGGTCTCGCTGCTCACCGCGACCGGCTGGCAGCTGACCGCCGGCGGCCTGCTGCTGATCCCGGTCACGCTGCTGATCGAGGGCCTGCCGTCGTCACTGTCCGCGACCAACCTGGCGGGCTATGCCTATCTGTCACTGATCGGGACGGCGCTGGCCTACACCGTCTGGTTCCGTGGCCTGGAGCGCCTGCCGGCCGCCAAGGTCTCCCTGCTCGCCCAGCTCTCGCCGGTGACCGCGACGCTGGTCGGCTGGGCCGCGCTCGGCCAGTCGCTGACGCCGGTGCAGCTGTTCGGGATGGTGCTCGCCTTCGGCGCGGTCGTGTGGGGACAGTCAGCGCATGTCCGCGTTCGTCACGACGCGCGAGGGGAAGCCGGTGCGGGCGGCGCGCAGCATGGCCCGGCCCACCGCGTCGGTGGTGGTCACGTGCTTCGGGACCACCCGGCGCAGGAGCGGCAGCAGCGGGGCGGTCAGGGTGTAGGCGGTGTTGTACCAGCCGGTCTTCGAGCGGACGCCGTGCGTCGGCTGGATGAAACCGGGGCGGAAGGCGTAGCCGTTCGGGAAGAGGTCCAGGATCTCGTTCTCGGTGCGGCCCTTCACCCGGGACCACATGATCCGGCTGTTCGCGTCGGTGCCCGCGCCGGAGACGTAGACGAAGGTGAGCTGCGGGTTCAGCCGCGCCAGGGTGCGGGCCGCGGCCATCGGGAAGTCGTAGGAGACGCGGGTGTAAGCGGCCTCGTCCAGGCCGACCGAGGAGACGCCGAGACAGTAGAAGCAGGCGTCGTAACCCGCTAGCTGATCCTCGACCGGGGACAGGTCGGCGACATCGGGGAGGACGACCTCGCGCAGCTTCGGGTGCTTGGTCCCGGTCGGGGTGCGGGTCACCACCAGCACCTCGGAGACGTCCGGCGCGAGCAGGGACTCCCGCAGCACGCCCTGACCGACCATCCCGGTCGCCCCGAAGACGATCACACGCATGGCCGCTCCTTCGAAAAACGTCGTACCCCGGGCCTAGGGTCTCATCGTGGCAGTTGAACGATGGTCCATCGCCCAGGTCGAGGCTCTCGCACCCGACGCCGGTTCACTGCGCAACGCGCGCGGCGTCGCCGGGCAATTCTCCGCGACCGGCCTGCTCGACGACATCCTCTGGGGATGGTGCCGGGGCTATCAGGTGGCGGCCGACCTGGCCGGGCCGGCGTTCAAGTGTTCCTGTCCCAGTCGCAAGATCCCGTGCAAGCACGTGCTCGGGCTGCTGCTGCACTGGGCCGGGTCCGGTGCCGGTGACGGGCCGGCGCCCGAGTTCGCCACCGCCTGGCAGGCCGCCCGGGCCGCCCGGGCCAAGCCACGCGCCGCCTCCACACCCGACCCGGTCGCGGCGGCGAAACGGGCTCAGGAGCGGGCCGACCGCGTCGCCGGCGGGATGACCGAGCTGCGCCGCTGGCTCGACGACCAGGTCGAGCAGGGGCTGGCCGGGTTCGCCCGGGGCGCCCGCCAGGTGGTCGAGCCGATGGCGGCCCGGCTGGTCGACGCGCAGGCGCCGGGTCCGGCCGGAGCGCTCCGCCGGCTCGGTGGAGTGGCCGGCGTCGGGCCGCAGTGGGCCGATCGGGTCCTGGGTGAGCTGGCCATGCTGCGCTTGCTGGTCGACGCTCACGCCCGGCTCGACTCGCTCAACGCCGGGCTGGCCGCGACCGTCCGGTCGCGGATCGGGTTCCCGACGTCGACCGAGGACGTGCTGGCCGGGCCGCGGGTCACCGACCGCTGGCAGGTGCTCGGTCAGGTCGAGTCCGACGACGGCGCGCTGACCACCCGGCGCACCTGGTTGCGCGGTGCGGCCACCGGGCGGTTCGCGCTGGTGCTGTCCTTCGCGGCGCCCGGGCAGTCGCTCGCCGCCGACCTGGTGCCGGGCACGGAGTTTCGCGGCGACCTCTGTTTCTATCCGGGTTCGGCGCCGCTGCGTGCCCTCGTCGCGGAGCGGACGTCGGCGGCCGAGCCGTTCGCCTCACCCGACGGCGCCGGCCCGATCGCGGATGCGCTGGCCGGCTGGGCGTCGATCCTGGCCGCCGAGCCGTGGCGGTTCGACGCGCCGATGCTGCTGGCCGATGTGGTTCCCGCTCCCAGCGGCCATCTGGTGGACGGTTCCGGTTCGGGTCTCCCCCTGGCTCCCGGCCATCGCCAGCCGTGGTGGCTGCTCGCGGCCGCCGGCGCGCAGCCGGCCGTGGTGGCGGCGGAGTGGTCACCGCAGGGCTTGCGGCCGCTGGCCGCGTGGGTCGCGGGCGAGTTCGTGCCCGCCGCGGCGGCCGTGCCGGAGCTCCGGGTGCGGCGAGAGCCCGAGCTCCCCGCCGACCTGCTGGCCGCGGCCCTGGTCGGCACGGGGCGACGGCCGTGGTCGGGCGAGGCGGTTTCCGTGGGGGGCTTGCGGGTCGAGCTGGGGCCGGTCGGCAGCCCGGCGTCCTTTGCCGCTGGTGTTGCCTCGGTGTCCGCCGCTGGGTCTGTCTCCGCTTCTGGCTCTAGCTCTGGTGGCAGCGAGCTGCCCGCTGATACCTCCAGCGACCAGCCATCCGCCGCCACCATGATCAGCACACCGTCGCCCGCCGCCGGCGCTGGTGAACTGCCGGATGCCGCAGCGGGCCGCGCACCGTCGTCGGCAGCCATCGGCGGCCTGTCACCCTCTGCCGTTGGCGACACGCTGTCGGCGGCGGCCGCGTTGTTGGAGGCTTCGGCGGTCGCCTTGATGTGCCGCCGAGCCGGGGTGATCGCCACGACCGGCCTTGCTCCGATTCCGGCCGCGCCCGCTGAGAGCGATGGGCTTCTGCCGGTGGCCGCTTCCGTGCGGCTGGCCCGAATCCTCGGTGGTGGGGCACCCGGCGGCAGCCATCTGGAGCAGGAACTCCTCGCCCAATGGCTGACAGCAGCCGCCGCCCGTGGTGGCCTCGTGCCGCCGAAGATGCTGCCGACCCTGCTCGAAACCGGCCGGCGCAACACCACGATCCGCACCGAACTGGCGCGGGTCGCGGGCCGGCGCGGCACCTGGCTGGCCGAGCAGCACGGCGACTGGCGGTGGTTGCTCGACGAGGCCGTGCCGGTGAGCGGCGCCGATTGGCACACCGCATCCGGCACCGAGCGGCTCAGCCATCTGGCCTCGTTGCGGCGCACCGACCCGGCCCGGGCCCGGGAGCTGGTGGAGAGCGCCTGGGGGTCGGAGACCTGGGAGAACCGGGCCCGGTTCCTGACCGCCTTGGCGATCGGGTTGTCGCTGGAGGACGAGCGGTTGCTGGAGACCGCGCTCGACGACCGCCGCAAGGAGGTGCGGGAAGCCGCGCTGGATCTCCTCCGTCGCCTGCCGGGCGCGCAGCTCGGCCGGCGGATGGCAGCGCGGGCGCATGCCGCTGTCCGGCTGGTTGGGCCCTCCGGCGAGGTTGGCTTCTTCGGCTCGGATGACGCCTCGGGCGCGTTTGGCCCCGCCGGCTCGGGTGCCGACCCAAGCACGGTTGGCCCCGCCGGCTCGGGTGCCGACCCAAGCACGGTTGGCCCCGCCGGCTCGGGTGCCGACCCAAGCACGGTTGGCCCCGGCGGCTCGACTGGTCCCTCAGGGGCCGGTGGCCCCTCAGGCTCGGAGGTCTCCTCGGGCGCGCTGGGCCCTGCCGGCTGGAATGGTCCCTCAGGCTCGAACGGCCCCTTGGGCAAGCAGGCTTTCTTGGGGTCGGACGGCCTTGCTGACGTCCGTACAGGTGATGGTCTTGCCGGTGATCGCCGGCGGAGGCCGGCGGGGGCGCTTCAGTTGGTTGTGGAACCGCCGGCGGAGTTGGATCCGGCGCTGCGCCGGGACGGGGTGGGGGCCGCGCCGGTGCGGGGCGTCGGTGCGGGGGCGTGGCTGCTGGAGGAAGTGGTGGCCGGCACCCCGCTGGAGACCTGGAACGGGCTCGATCCCGCGGGCTACCTTGCGCTGGCTCGGGGCCATGACTGGGCGAACCCGCTGCTGCACGGCTGGGCTAAGGCCGCGGTCACCCAGCGCAACGTGGCCTGGGCGGTGGCACTGCTCGACACCGACTCCGGCACGCTGCGTGAGGCGGTGCGGTGGGACCTGCATCTGGTGCTGCCTCCGGACCGTCTCGCCCGCCTCGCCGCCGAGGCGCTGCGTGGTGAGAGCGGATCCGCACACCGGCTCCTCGCTCTGCACCCCGGCCCGTGGCCGGACCACCTCGCGGCCGCTGTGCTGGAGACGGTCGCGGTGCGGGCGCGTACCGATCGGCACACCTGGCAGCTCGGTGAGCTGTGCCGGACTGCCGCGCTGGCGATGCCGCCGGCGTACGCGGATCTGGCCGGCCGGCTCGCCGCCCAGCTGGACCAGGAGGTCGACCCGACCCGGGTCCGGCCGGTAGCCGATCTTGCCCGCATTTTGCTCTTCCGCCACGAAATGTTCGAGGAATTGGCGAGTCCGATCTCACAGAACTGAGTTGATCTTGGTTCTGCGTCCTCGGCGAAATCCTCGCTAGCCTGCTGTGGGTGCAAAAGAAACACAAAATCTGGATCGGCTCCGCGCTTGCCGCCCTGGCGGTTATCTGCTGCTGCGGAGCCATCTTCGACGATAACGACGACGATAAGAAGAACGCTTCGGCGACGACTTCGGCCGTAGCCGCCGCACCGGTCACCACGGAGCCGACGACCGCGACGCCGTCCGCAACGGCCGAGGCCACCACGCCTCCGGCGCCCACCACCGAGGCAGCGACGGCTACCACACCCCCGCCGTCGGCAGTGCCGACCTCGGCCGCGCCCACAATGATCAGAATTCCGAAGGTGGTCGGCGAGAACGCCGCCATCGCTCAGGATGAATTGAAACGGCTGGGTTTCACCAACATCACGTTCGGGTCCGCCGACGAGGACGACACCTGGGTGGTCCTTCCGCAGAACTGGACCGTCAAGAAAATCTCCCCCAAGGTGGGCAAGAAGGTGCCGTCGGATTCGCTGATCGTCCTCACCTGTACCAAGGACTGACATTCGCGAAGGAGTTCTGCCTTGCCCGTTTTGCGCGGGGCAGGACTCCGCCGCGTTTTTGTCGTACCCACGTCGTAGCGTTCCCTGCAGAACCGAGGAACGGACGCCTACCCGGGATGCTTCTGCCGGGCAGCGGGTCCACGACAGCCAGGAGCTTCAGTGACCGCACTGCGACCGCACGCCGAGGACCAGTATGCCGAGGAGCTGGCCCTGCTCGCCGACGCCGACGACCGGCCCCGGCCGCCGGGCTGGCGGCTGTCGCCGCAGGCTGTGGTCACCTACCTGCTCGGCGACGGGGCGAAGATCTCCCCGAAATACGTGGGCCCACGCCGCCTGATGGAGGTCGCGGTCGCCACTCTGGCCACCGACCGGGCGCTGCTGCTGCTCGGCGTGCCCGGCACCGCGAAGACGTGGGTGTCCGAGCATCTGGCCGCCGCGATCTCCGGCGATTCGACGCTGCTGGTGCAGGGCACGGCCGGCACGGCGGAGGAGGCGATTCGATACGGCTGGAATTACGCCCGGCTGCTCTCCGAGGGCCCGTCCGAGGCGGCTCTGGTGCCCAGCCCGGTCATGCGGGCCATGCGCACCGGCTCGATCGCCCGCCTCGAGGAGCTCACGCGGGTGCCGTCCGATGTGCAGGACGCGCTGATCACCATCCTCTCCGAGAAGACTCTGCCGGTGCCCGAGCTGAACACCGAGGTGCAGGCGCAGCGCGGCTTCAACCTGATCGCCACCGCCAACGACCGTGACCGCGGGGTCAACGAGCTCTCCAGCGCACTGCGCCGCCGGTTCAACACCGTGGTGCTGCCCGTTCCGGCCAGCGCCGACGACGAGGTCGAGATCGTGGCCCGGCGGGTCGCGCAGCTCGGCCGCTCGCTCGAGCTGCCCGAGGTGCCGGCCGCGCTGGAGGAGATCCGCCGGGTCGTCACGGTCTTCCGCGAGCTGCGGACCGGGATGACCGAGGACGGGCGCACCAAGCTCAAGTCCCCCACCGGCACGCTCTCCACCGCCGAAGCCATCTCGGTGGTCACCAACGGGATGGCGCTGGCCGCCCACTTCGGCAACGGGACGCTGCACCCGGGCGATGTGGCCGCCGGCATCGTCGGCGCCGTGGTGAAAGATCCGGTCTCCGACGGCGTCGTCTGGCGTGAATACCTGGAGACCGTGGTGCGCGAGCGTGACGGCTGGCTCGACTTCTATCGGGCCGCCCGCGATGCCTGAGCGGTTCTACGGCATTCGGCACCACGGCCCCGGCTCCGCCCGGGCCGTGGTTCGGGAGCTGGAGGCCCACCCTCCCGACGTGCTGTTGATCGAGGGCCCGCCGGAGGCCGACGACCTGGTGCGCTGGGTGGCCGACGAGGGCTTGCAGCCGCCCGTGGCGTTGCTCGGTTACGCGGTGGACGATCCGGGCCGGGCCGCGTTCTGGCCGTTCGCCGTCTTCTCCCCCGAATGGCAGGCGATCAGCTGGGCCGTCCGGCACGACGTCCCGGTGAGATTCTTCGACCTGCCCTATGCCTATCGCGTCGCTCCCGCCCCGGCCGCTCCAGCCGGGTCCGCCGGGCTTCAGCGCACGACTCGATTCGCCGCGGCGCCCCTGTTCGGAGCGGTTGCCGAGGTGGAAGCACCGCCTGAGAAACTGCCGGCCCGGCCGGTGGATCCGATCGGGGAGCTGGCCGCCGCAGCGGGATATGACGATCCGGAGCGCTGGTGGGAAGACGTCGTCGAGCACCGCGGGGTGCCGGTCTTCGAGGCGATCGCGGAGGCGATGACGGCCATCCGGGAGAACGCGCCGGAGGAGCCCGACGACCTGCTCCGCGAGGCATACATGCGGACCGTTCTGCGGGAGGAGCGGCGCCGCCACGACAACATCGCCGTGGTCTGCGGAGCCTGGCACGTGCCCGCGCTCCTGCGAAAGGTGCCGGTCAAGGACGACGCCGCGCTGCTCAAAGGACGCCGGAAAGGCAAGGTGGCGATCACCTGGGTGCCGTGGACCTATGGGCGGCTGGCGTCCTGGTCCGGTTACGGCGCGGGGGTGCGCTCCCCCGGCTGGTATCACCACCTGTTCACCTCGGCCGACGAGGTGGTGCCGCGATGGCTGGTCGACGCGGCCGGGGTGCTGCGGGCGGAAGGCGTGCCGACCTCGTCGGCGCACGTCATCGAGGCGACCCGGCTCGCCGAAGCTCTCGCCACGCTGCGGGGACGGCCCCTGGCAGGGCTCGCCGAGGTCACCGAGGCCGCCGAGGCGGTGATGTGCGACGGCGAACCGCTGCGCACCGAGCTGATCTCGCGCCGCCTGGTCGTCGGGGAGCGGCTCGGCGCGGTGCCCGACGAGATGCCGGCCGTGCCGCTCGCCCGCGACCTGACCACCCAGCAGCGCTCGGTGCGCCTCAAACCGGAAGCGAGCGAGCGCACCCTCGACCTGGACCTGCGGCGGGACACCGACCTGCGCCGCAGCCGGCTGCTGCATCGGTTGCGGATCCTGGACGTGCCGTGGGGTGAGCGCACGAACAGGAGGAGCACCGGCACGTTCCGTGAGGAGTGGCGGATCCGGTGGCAGCCGGAGTTCGCGGTGCGGCTGGTCGAGGGCAGCATGTGGGGCACGACGGTGGCCGCGGCGGCGACCGCCCGGGTGACCCGGCAGGCCCGGGGCGCGACCACGCTCGCCGAGGTGACCGGGCTGGTGGAGACGTGCCTGCTGGCTGACCTGGCGGGGGCGTACCCGGAGGTGCTCGCCGCGCTGGACACCCGGGCGGCGCTCGACGCGGACGTGCACCACCTGATGGCCGCTGTCCCGGCACTGGCTCGGACGCTGCGGTACGGCGACGTCCGGCGTACCGATGTGGAAGGTCTGGCGACCGTGACCGCCGGGCTGCTCGGCCGGATCTGTGCGGGGTTGCCGTCCGCGGCCGGCTCGCTCTCCGACGACGCGGCCAAACAGTTGCGCGACGGCGTGGACGGGGTGCATCAGGCGGTCAGCCTGCTCGCCGACGAGAAGCTGCGGGAGCTGTGGCTCGCCACGATCGAGTCACTGGCGGTCCGCCCCGACCTGCACGGTCTGCCGGCCGGCCGGCTGACTCGCCTGCTGCTCGACGCCGGCCGGCTGGACGTCGCCGAGGTGCGCCGCCGGATGCGGCTGCCCCTCACCGTGGGCACCCCGCCCGCTCACGGCGCGGCCTGGGTGGAGGGGTTCCTCTCCGGCGGCGGGCTGCTGCTGGTGCACGACGACGCCCTGCTGAGCCTGGTCGACGACTGGCTGGCCGACATCCCGGCGGAGGCCTTCGACGATGTGCTTCCGCTGCTGCGCCGCACGTTCGGCGCTTTCGACGCCGGCGAGCGGCGGGCCATCGGCGAGCGGGTGGCCGGCGGACGCGCGGACCGTCAGCAGGAGGCCACGGGCGTCGATCCGGCACGGGCGGCTACGGTGTTGCCGGTCCTCAGCGCCCTGCTGGGCCGCAGCCTGCGGCCCGTGCTCCCGGCAACCGAGCCGGCGCCGGCCGAGGCTTCGAATTCGCTTGTTCCCCGGCCCGCCTCGCTGGACGATGCCGACATCCCGAGTCCATCCGCGCCTCCGCCCCGCGCATCGGGCGACCGTGACCACCACAGCCCACTACCGCCCGGCATGCCGGGCGAAAGCGACAGCACGAAATCATCGGAGGAGACATGACCGACAGGCGAACCGAGCAGCAGCTGCCCGCATCGAGCAAGCCGATGATCGAGCAGCGCCGGCCGCCGGTGCCGGACGTGTGGTTCAGCAGTCCGCCGGAGGACGAGCCGCTCGACGAGAAGCCGCGATCAGCGACCGGCGTGCAGATCCTGTTCACCAGCCCCGCTCAGCAAGCACGGACATGACCTCGGGAGATGCCGTGAGCGAGGAGACAGCGGCGAGGCGGGAACGGGCCCGGCGGTGGCGGCTGGTGCTCGGCGGCGCGGCCGAGGAGTCGCTCGGGGCGGCATCCGGCCGGGACGGGGCGATGGATGCCGCTCTCGCCGCGCTCTACGACGGTGGGGACGGCGGGGACGGGCCGTCCGACAAGCGGTCCGCCGGGTTGGGGAACTCGGCGCCCAAGGTGGCCCGGTGGCTCGGCGACATCCGGGAGTACTTTCCCAGCACGGTCGTGCAGGTCATGCAGTCCGACGCCATCGAGCGGCTCGATCTCACCCGGCTGCTCCTGGAGCCGGAGATGCTCTCGGCCGTCGAACCCGACGTGCATCTGGTCGGCACACTGCTCTCACTGAACCGGGTCATGCCCGACAAGGCCAAGGAGACCGCCCGCCAGGTGGTCCGCACCGTGGTCGAGCAGCTGGAACGCCGGATCGAGCAGAAGACGCGGGCGGCGGTGACCGGTGCGCTCAACCGGGCGGCCCGGATCAGCCGGCCCCGGCACGCCGACATCGACTGGGACCGGACGATCCTCGCCAACCTCAAGCACTACCAGGCCGAGCACCGCACCGTGATCCCGGAGCGGCTCATCGGGTACGGACGGCGCACCACCTCCGTGCAGCGTGACGTGGTGCTCTGCGTCGACCAGTCCGGTTCGATGGCCGCCTCGGTGGTGTTCTCCGGAGTGTTCGCCGCGGTGCTCGCGTCGATGCGGTCGCTGCGGACGTCGCTGGTCGTCTTCGACACCTCGGTGGTGGATCTGACGGAGCAGCTCAGCGATCCGGTCGAGGTGCTGTTCGGGACGCAGCTCGGCGGGGGGACGGACATCAACCGGGCCATCGCGTACAGCCAGCAGCTGATCAGCCGGCCACGCGACAGCATCTTCGTGCTGATCAGCGATCTGTACGAGGGTGGCGTGCGGGAGGAGATGCTGCGCCGGGTGGCCGAGATGACGGCCGCCGGTGTGCAGGTCGTGGTGCTGCTGGCGCTCTCCGACGAGGGCGCGCCCGCCTACGACCACGAGAACGCGGCTGCGCTGGCGGCGCTCGGGGTTCCGGCGTTCGCCTGCACGCCGGACGCGTTCCCGGATCTGATGGCCGCGGCGATCGAGCGGCGCGACCTCAAGGCCTTCGCCGAACGCCTCACCGATCAGCAGGCGGCCGCCGGGCGCTGAGCGGTTCTCAGTAACTACCGTAGGGGGCATGACTGCTTACTTGAACGACCCGGAGATCTGGCAGGAGAGCTGGGACCGCCAGCAGGAAGCGTTCATGCCCGACCGGGAGCACCGGTTCGCGGCCATGCTCGACGCCGTCGCAGCGGTCACCGAGGGCAAGCCGCCGCGGCTGCTCGACCTCGCCGGCGGCACGGGCACGATCTCGTTGCGCACTCTCGCCCGCTTCCCCGGTGCGCAGGTGACCGTGCTGGACCAGGACCCGGTGCTGCTCACCATCGCCGAGTCCACGCTGCGTGATCGCGCCACCATCGTCGACGCGGACCTGAGCGACCCGAGCTGGCGTTCGAAGCTGCCGCAGGACGGGTTCGACGCCGTGCTGACGGCGACCGCATTGCACTGGCTGCCGGCCGAGCGGGTCAGCACCCTCTACGCCGAGATCCGCGAGGTGCTGCGTCCCGGCGGGATCTTCGCCAACGCCGACCACATGCCGGAGGAGAGCCTGCCGACGCTCTCCGACAAGCTGCGTGATCATGCTCGGGTCAAGCGCGAAGCCCGGTACGCGGCCGGCGCGTCCACGTCCTGGCCGGACTGGTGGGCCCGCGTCGCCGCCGATGGGCAGCTCGCCGCGAAGGCGGAAGAGCGTGCCCGGATCTATCCGCCGAAGGACGACCACTCGCAGGAATGGCTGCCGCCGGCGGTCTGGCACGTGGATGCGCTGCGCATGGCCGGTTTCAGCGAGGCCGGGGTGATCTGGCGCGGCGGGACCGATGCCGCGGTGGCCGGTCTGCGCTGACCAGCATCAACCCGTTGCCGCGCGGGCTGCGCCGCGCCGGCCGCGCCGTCAGGCCGTCACGTCATCCGGCCGGCACAGCGCGCGGGTCGGCGCAGCGCGGCA